>NZ_JAVRHP010000119.1:0-8016 GCF_031846505.1 Autumnicola edwardsiae | reverse complement strand
TAAAACCGATAACTGCCAATTTCAGCCACGCACTTTGAGAGGAAAGAAAAAATAAAAAACTTCGTCGTCTCTCTTACCTCGTACTTCCCATAGTCGATAATTGCCATTTTAGAAAGCCGTCCTTAGGGCGGCTTTTTTCGTACCTGATTTTTTATAAAAAAAGATTTTTTGGCGAGTTAAATGCTTTTTCAGAAGTAAAACAGAACTTTAGATTGAAATAAACGAATTTTTGCTTCCTATAAGATGAAAAATTGCAGTAAAATCAGTGCGATTCGATGTTTTTAGCTCCCACAGCAATACGATCCAGCTATCGTAAAGATAAATGACTTAAATTATTGATATACAGTTATATATAACAGTTTAAGTTTTTTTGAAAGTAGTTTTGGTTCTTAGCATTCCAATCTATAGTGTTTGTAAGAAGTTAACTTTAAATTTTATAAGCGAATTAAATTTTAGAATGAACAATAAATACAGTAAAATATTAACCCAAAGTGAATCTCAGCCAGCATCGCAGGCTATGCTTCACGCGATAGGATTAACCAAAGAAGATTTTAAGAAACCATTTGTAGGTGTTGCCAGTACAGGTTATGAAGGTAACCCGTGTAACATGCACCTAAACGATCTGGCAAAGCTTGTAAAACAAGGTTGTAACGAGAATGAGCTTGTAGGCCTTATTTTTCATACTATTGGTGTGAGCGACGGGATCTCCATGGGAACTCCGGGTATGCGGTATTCCCTGCCTTCCCGCGATATTATTGCAGATTCTATGGAAACTGTAGTGCATGCAATGTCATACGATGGGATGGTCACAGTTGTTGGTTGCGATAAGAACATGCCCGGAGCCCTTATGGCAATGCTGCGTATTAACCGCCCTGCTATCCTGGTTTACGGCGGTACTATAGCTTCAGGGTGTCACAAAGATCAAAAACTGGATGTTGTTTCGGTTTTTGAAGCCTGGGGTTCAAAAGTATCAGGAGATATTAGTGATGAAGATTACAATGCGGTGATAGAAAAAGCATGTCCCGGTGCAGGTGCCTGTGGAGGGATGTATACTGCCAATACCATGGCTTCAGCTATAGAAGCGCTTGGAATGGCTTTACCTTATAATTCTTCCAATCCTGCAGTTGGAGAAGAGAAAAGTTTAGAAAGTATAAAGGCAGGAAAAGCAATGAACTTGCTTATAGAAAAAGATATTAAACCACGGGATATTGTAACCAAAAAGGCGATAGAGAATGCCATAAGGCTACTTACCGTTTTAGGTGGTTCTACCAATGCAGTGTTGCATTTTCTGGCTATAGCCAAAGCTGCAGAAGTGGATTTCACGTTGACAGATTTTGAAAAGATATGTGATAGTACTCCGTTTCTGGCAGATTTAAAGCCGAGTGGGAAATATGCTATGGAAGACGTTCACAGGGTGGGCGGAATTCCTGCGGTTTTAAAATATATGCTAAAGAACGATATGCTTCACGGCGATTGCTTAACCGTTACAGGAAAAACACTTGCTGAAAATTTAAATGAAGTGCCAGATCTTGAAGACGGTCAGGATGTGCTGAGAACCTTGGATAACCCAATCAAGAAAACAGGGCATATCCGTATACTCTATGGAAATTTAGCTGAAGAAGGTTCTGTGGCAAAAATCACTGGAAAAGAAGGATTGCAATTCATTGGGAAAGCAAGGGTCTTTAATAGTGAATATGAAGCAAACGACGGTATTTCCGAAGGGAAAGTGAAAAAAGGCGATGTGGTGGTAATACGTTACGAAGGCCCAAAAGGTGGACCCGGAATGCCTGAAATGCTTAAACCTACAGCTGCAATTATGGGAGCTAAACTTGGGAAAGATGTAGCACTTATTACAGATGGTAGGTTTTCTGGTGGAACACATGGCTTTGTAGTTGGGCACATCACCCCGGAAGCTCAGCAAGGCGGACTTCTGGCTTTTCTTAAGGATGGTGACGAAATTACCATTAACGCCGAAACCAACAGGATTGAAGTAGCTCTTTCAGAAGAAGAAATAGCAGAAAGAAAGAAAAATTGGGTGGCTCCTGCCTTAAAATTTAGCAAAGGAGTACTTTATAAATATGCGAGAACGGTTTCTTCGGCTTCACAGGGCTGTGTTACCGATGAATTTTAATATGGTGAATTATGGAAGTAAAAACAGCTAGTTTTGAAAAAATGAGCACCCAGACGACCACAAAGGTGTCAGGGGCCGAAGCGGTAATAAAATGTTTGCTGGAGGAAGGTGTAGACACCATCTACGGATATCCCGGAGGCGCTATTATGCCCGTTTATGATGAATTATATAAATATCAGGATAAACTCCACCATGTCCTTACAAGGCATGAGCAGGGTGCAACTCATGCTGCCCAGGGTTATGCCCGCGTTACGGGAAAAGTAGGTGTGGCTGTGGCTACTTCAGGTCCGGGAGCGACAAACCTTGTGACAGGAATTGCAGATGCTCAGATAGATTCAACACCAATGGTTTGTATAACAGGCCAGGTAGGTTCGCATTTATTGGGAAGTGACGCTTTTCAGGAGACCGATATTGTGGGAATTTCAACCCCCATCACTAAATGGAATTATCAGGTAACCAAAGCAGAAGAGATTCCGGAGATAATTGCCAAAGCTTTCTACATTGCGAAATCTGGTCGTCCCGGTCCTGTATTGGTAGATATCACTAAAGATGCGCAATTTGCCTCTATTGATTTTAGTTATAAAAAATGTTCAGGGATCAGGAGTTATAATCCGTATCCGGAAGTAAATCTTGCGCAGGTACAAAAAGCTGCTGAGGCTATTAATAATGCTAAAAAACCTTTAATCGTTTGGGGGCAGGGTGTTATCCTTGGGGGCGCCGAAGATCTTTTCAGGCAGGTTGTGGAAAAATCTGGTGTTCCTGCAGCATGGACCATCCTGGGTCTTTCAGCCTTGCCAACAGAGCATCCTCTTAACGTGGGAATGGTTGGAATGCATGGGAATTATGGTCCTAATATGCTTACGAATGAATGTGATGTCCTTATCGCAATCGGGATGAGGTTTGACGACAGGGTAACCGGTAATCTGGAGCATTACGCTAAGCAAGCTAAGGTGATCCATTTTGAAATTGATCCTGCAGAAATTAATAAAAATGTATATGCCGATATTCCTGTATTGGGGAATGTGAAGGAAACGCTTAATACTTTACTCGAGCTTTTAAAACCTAATAAGCATGAAAGTTGGCACCAGGAGTTTAAAGACATGTATAAAACCGAATATGAAAAAGTCATAAAAGGTAATATGGATGTTACTAAGGCTAACCTTGGAATGGGTGAGGTGATCCAGGAAATAAATAACTTCTCTAATGGAGATGCTGTAATTGTTTCTGATGTTGGCCAGCACCAGATGGCTGCCTGCAGGTATGCAAAATTCAATTCTACCCGAAGTAATGTAACTTCCGGCGGACTGGGAACGATGGGCTTTGCTTTACCCGCAGCTATTGGGGCCAAAATGGGCGCGCCACAGCGTGAGGTGGTAGCCATAATCGGGGACGGTGGTTATCAAATGACCATTCAGGAACTGGGGACTATTTTCCAGACTAAAGTGCCGGTGAAGATTGTAGTTTTAAACAACGGCTTTTTAGGAATGGTAAGGCAATGGCAGCAATTATTTTTTGATAAGCGCTATGCGTCTACAGAAATGGTAAATCCTGACTTTGTAACGATCGCCAAAGGATATCATATTAAAGCCAATCAGGTGACCGAGCGTTCGCAGTTAAAAGATGCTATTCAGGAAATGATGGAATCTAAAGATGCCTATTTCCTGGAAGTTAAAGTTGAACAGGAAGAAAACGTCTTTCCAATGATACCAACCGGAGCGGCAGTTTCAGAAATACTATTAGAGTAATGGAAAAGAAAAACTATACCGTATCAATTTATACGGAAAACAATTTGGGTTTATTGAGCAGGATTGCTGCAATTTTCCTGAAGAGACATATCAATATTGAAAGTATTACTGCTTCGCCAAGCGAAGTAAATGAAGTAATGCGGTTTATTATTGTGGTGAATGTAACCGAAGAGCAGGTGAGAAAAATAATTGGTCAAATAGAAAAGCAAATAGAGGTTATTAAGGCTTTTTATCATACAGATAAGGAAACCATTTACCAGGAAACAGCGCTTTATAAAATCAAATCTGAGGAATTTCTGAACGATTTAAATATTCAGGATTTTATCAAGGAGACAAATGCCAGGATTGTGACTGTTACCCGGGACTTCTTTGTGGTTGAAAAAACCGGAAAGCGTCATGAGGTAGATCATTTGTACGAGATTTTAAAACCATACGGATTAATGCAGTTTGTAAGATCCGGTACTATTGCTGTAACCAAAAACGAAATGCCAATTTCAGGAATATTAGAAAAATTTAATACTACAAAAACGATATCATGACAAACTATTTTAACAGCCTTTCTTTACGTGAACAATTAGCCCAGCTTGGAACCTGCCGCTTTATGGCGTTGGATGAATTTAGTGAAGGTGTGGCTGCCTTAAAAGATAAAAAAATAGTTATAGTGGGCTGCGGTGCCCAGGGACTTCATCAGGGTTTAAATATGCGCGATAGTGGCTTGGATATTTCCTATACCCTTAGAGAAGGTGCTATTAAAGAAAAGCGCCAGTCCTGGAAAAACGCAACAGAAAATAATTTTAACGTCGGGACTTACGAAGAAATGATCCCGCAGGCAGATTTGGTAATCAACCTTACACCAGACAAGCAGCATACTTCTGTAGTAAAAGCTATTATGCCTCACATAAAAAAGGATGCTGTACTTTCTTATTCTCACGGTTTCAATATTGTTGAAGAAGGAATGCAGGTGCGTGATGATATTACCGTGATCATGGTGGCGCCTAAATCGCCGGGTTCTGAAGTTAGGGAAGAATATAAAAGAGGTTTTGGTGTACCGACTTTAATTGCCGTACACCCCGAGAATGATCCTCAAGGAATCGGTTTTGAATGGGCAAAAGCCTACGCTGTGGCAACAGGAGGGGATAAGGCCGGGGTATTGGCTTCATCTTTTGTAGCTGAAGTAAAATCAGATTTAATGGGAGAACAGACAATCCTTTGTGGTGTTCTTCAAACAGGTTCTATCCTTACTTTCGACAAAATGGTTGCAGATGGTATTGAACCTTCTTATGCAGCGAAGCTTATTCAGTATGGTTGGGAAACAATTACTGAAGCTTTAAAACATGGTGGTATAACCAATATGCTGGATAGGTTGTCCAACCCGGCAAAACTTAGAGCTAATGAGATTTCTGAAGAGCTGAAGGTGCAGATGCGACCTCTTTTTCAGAAACACATGGATGATATTATTTCCGGTGCTTTCAGCAGCCGAATGATGAAAGACTGGGCTAATGATGATAAGGAATTGCTGGAGTGGCGTGCTGCTACAGAAAATACTGCCTTTGAAAAGACCGAGGCAACTTCTGAAGAAATTAAAGAGCAGGAATATTTTGATAAAGGAATACTATTGGTAGCTTTTGTAAAGTCCGGAGTGGAACTTGCTTTTGAAACAATGGTAGAGGCAGGAATTATTGCCGAATCTGCTTATTACGAGTCTTTACATGAGACTCCGCTAATTGCCAATACTATCGCCAGGAAGAAATTGTTTGAAATGAACCGTATTATTTCAGATACGGCAGAATACGGTTGTTATCTTTTTGATCATTCCTGCAAGCCTTTAATAAAGGACTATATCAACAACTTGGAACCAGATGTTGCTGGAAAATCTTATGGAACTGATTATACAGGAGTGGATAATCAGGAATTAATCGCGGTTAACGATGCTATCAGAAATCATCCGGTTGAGAAAGTGGGAGGCGTGCTGAGAAAAGCAATGACTGCAATGGAAAAAATACACGAATAATGAAAACTTTGCTGGCAGATCACGAAACATACAGGCCTAATTTGGAAGCGGTAAAAGATGCTGCAGAGCGTATTTCCAAGGTGGCAATTAAAACACCTCTTGCCGAATCTTTTACCTACAGTAGTAGGTACGAGGCGAAGGTAATGTTAAAAAGAGAAGATCTTCAGCAGGTTCGTTCCTATAAGATTCGTGGAGCTTATAACAAGATTTCAAGTTTAACGCAGGAGCAGCTGGATCGAGGTGTAATATGCGCCAGTGCCGGTAATCATGCGCAGGGAGTGGCCTTTGCCTGTAATAAATTGCAGGCAAAGGGCATTATCTATATGCCAATTACTACCCCACGGCAAAAAGTAGAGCAAACCCAGATGTTTGGAGGAGAATGGGTGGATGTTGTCCTTAAAGGAGACACGTTTGACGATTCTTACAAAAATGCCATCAAACATGGAGACAAGTCGGGAGCGGTATTTATACATCCTTTTGATGATGAAAAAGTTATAGAAGGCCAGGCCACAATTGCTTTAGAGATTCTGGAGCAGGCAGATGCTCCTATAGATTATATTTTTGCTCCTCTTGGCGGTGGCGGACTTTTAGCCGGAATTTCGTCAGTTTTTAAACAGCTTTCACCAAATACAAAAATAATAGGTGTGGAGCCCGAAGGTGCGCCCTCTATGTCCTTTTCCTTAAAAGAAGGAAAGGTCGTGGAGCTGTCAGAAATTGAAAGGTTTGTTGACGGGGCAGCTGTACAAAGAGTGGGTTCCAGAAATTTTGATATTTGTAAAGAAAATCTGGATAAAATGGTAACTGTTCCTGAGGGAAAAATCTGCCAGACCATCCTGGATCTTTATAATCAGGATGCTATTGTGGTGGAACCTGCGGGAGCTATGGCAATTTGTGCTTTGGATTCTTTTGCTGAAGAAATTAAAGGAAAAAATGTTGTTTGTATTGTGAGTGGTAGTAATAATGATATAACCCGTACAGCTGAAATTAAGGAAAGAGCATTATTATATTCCGGGCTTAAGCATTATTTTATTATCAGCTTTCCCCAACGTGCCGGGGCTTTGAAGGAGTTTGTGGCTAAAGTACTTGGACCGTATGACGATATTACTCATTTTGAATATTCTAAAAAACATCACAGGGAAAACGGTCCTGCCGTTGTTGGTATTGAGTTAAAAGATCCTGCCGATTTTGGTCCGCTGGTGGAAAGAATGAAGAAAAAGAACTTTTATGGAGAATATTTAAATGATAAACCAAATTTATTTCAATTTTTAGTCTGAGGGATTTTGTCGCTTAATAATTTTATGTACATTTATAATATGATTTCAACAAGACAAGTATTATTACCCGAGTTTCGCCGCTGCCCCAGCATTCGCAGGTAAGCGATTTGTTTCCGTGCAAAAGGTAATTATTATTTTGAAATCATCTACATTGAAAAATCTAAGCGACATACTAAAAACGGCAAATTTCAGGACTTTTCCTGAAGCTTCTCCCATGCGCCGCTTTTTCCCCCGCACGTAAGTGCGCGTGTAATTTTATGGAACTCAAGGTGAGTCCGGTTCCCCTCTCAGAAGACAAAAATCGAATTAATTTTTTCAACAAAATTTTTAGCAGATGAAGATTATCATTGCTAACAAATCTCATGCTTCCTTTGCAGAGATTATTTGTACTACTATAGAAGAATCGGCTAAAGTCCGTGGCACCGGCATTGCTCGTCGTACTCCAGAATATGTCATTAGTAAGATGGAAAAGGGGAACGCGGTAATAGCTCTGGATGGAAACAAGTTCGCCGGCTTCTGTTACATAGAAACCTGGAGCCATGAAAAGTACGTGGCAAATTCGGGGCTCATTGTGCACCCCGACTACAGGAACCAGGGACTTGCAAAGGATATAAAAGAGGTTATCTTCAAATACTCCCGGGAAAAATATCCTTCAGCTAAAATCTTCGGAATTACCACCGGGCTGGCTGTAATGAAGATCAACTATGAGTTGGGTTATCAGCCTGTTACTTTCTCTGAACTTACCGATGATGATAGTTTTTGGAAAGGCTGCCAGACCTGCAAGAATTATGACATCCTTACCAGGACAGAGCGAAAAATGTGCCTTTGCACCGGTATGATGTACGATCCCGAGAA
>NZ_JAVRHP010000118.1:0-8025 GCF_031846505.1 Autumnicola edwardsiae | reverse complement strand
TGTCACAATCCTGAGCTTACCCTGTCCCATATTACTAATCCTTATGTTTTCTTTCTGAAGATTTTCCATAAATTTCGCTTCATCTGAAGGGTTTTTAAGGTAAAAAATCACAATATTGGTCTCTACCGGTTCTACTTCGCCAATATAACCCTCATTTTTCAGTACTTCTCCAATTTCCGAAGCTCTGTTATGGTCTTCTGCCAGGCGCTCTACATGATTGTCCAATGCATAGATGCCTGCTGCCGCCATAAATCCAATTTGCCGCATGCCGCCACCAAGAACTTTGCGCACTCTAATGGCATTTTTCATAATATCATGGTTGCCAATCAAAACCGTGCCCACCGGTGTTCCCAGGCCTTTGGAAAGACAAACCGAAATAGTATCGAAAATTTTTCCGTAGTCTTTAGAATCTTCATTTTTGGCAACCAGGGCATTAAAAAGTCGCGCCCCATCCAAATGAAGCCCAAGATCGTGATCGTCACAGACTTTCCTGATCTTTTTAAATTCTTCAAAATCATAACAGGCTCCCCCGCCCTTATTCGTGGTATTTTCCAGGCACACAAGCGTAGTAAGCGGGCTATGATAAAAGTCCGGCGGATTGATATTTTCTTTAACCTGTGCTGCCGTGATCATTCCGCGGTGACCATCTACAAGTTTACAGGAAACACCACTATTAAAAGAAGCACCTCCACCTTCATAATTAAAAACATGCGCCCATTTATCGCAGATTAATTGATCTGCAGGTTGGGTATGCAATTTTATAGCTGCCTGGTTGGCCATACTCCCGGTTGGAAAAAATAAAGCTTCGTCCTTCCCAAACATTTCTGCCAATTTTTGCTCCAGTTTGTTCACTGTAGGATCCTCTTTATACACGTCATCACCAACTTCTGCAGCCATTATTGCCTGTAACATTTCCGCTGTTGGACGGGTAACGGTATCACTTCTTAGGTCTATTTCTTGCTCTTTCATTTGTAATTTTTTCTTTTTCCGTAGAAATATTTAATGCTGAATTTTTAAAAAATTATTCTCTTACTCCAAAAATGTTACGTCAAAGTTAGAGAAAAATGTTTTCCCGCAGAGGTTCCTATTCTATAATACAGATTATAAAAATTGTAATAAAGCCGCGTCTACATTGAAGTATTACTTGTAATTACTGCAAATATTATCACAATAGCAGCTACTAAAAGGCTGAAATTTTGTAAATTATGGAAAAGAAAAAATATGAAAGCAGAGCATAAAGAACCCACCTTCTCCTCTTATAAGAATGATCCAAAATTTTATGATGAAATTTTTGATGAGGACAACAAAGTAAAGGATGTTTACAAAACGCTATTAAATCTCTACAGCGAACATTCCCCACAGGATTTTGCACTGTTAAACAATAAAGCAAAAGCTTCTTTTTTTAACCAGGGAATAACATTTCAGGTCTATGGCGAACATGAGACCAAAGAGAAAATTTTTCCTTTTGACCTATTTCCCAGGATTATAGATTCTCAGGAATGGGAACATATAGAAAAAGGTGTTCTTCAGCGGAGTAAAGCTCTGAATGAATTTCTTTGGGACATTTACCACGATAAGAAGATAATAAAAGACGGGATTGTTCCTCTTGACCTTATAAACTCTTCAGAAAATTTTCTGGATCAGATGATTGATTTGGACCCACCCGGTGGAATTTACAATCATATTTCAGGAACAGACCTTATAAAGCATTCCGACGGAGAATATTACGTACTGGAGGATAATATTCGCTGTCCATCGGGCGTGAGTTATGTAATATGTAACCGTACTGCACTAAAACGTGCGCTTTTTGGGGTTTTTAACCATTATCAGACGCATACCGTCACCAATTACGCCGAAAACCTGCTGGAAATAATGGAAACCGTTAAACCACAAGGTGTAGATAGCCCAAATTGTGTGGTTATAACTCCCGGGGTTTACAATTCGGCATATTACGAACATTCCTATCTCGCCAAGGCCATGGGCGTAGAATTGGTAGAAGGCCGGGACCTTTTTGTGGAAAATGATTTTGTGTATATGAAAACAATTAACGGACCTCAAAAAGTGGTCGTTATATATAGGAGAATTGATGACCAGTTTATAGATCCTCTGGAATTTAAACCTGATTCTGCTCTTGGTGTACCCGGCCTACTTGCTGCTTACCGCAGGGGAAATGTGACCCTGGTTAACGCACCCGGCACAGGAGTTGCTGACGATAAAGCTGTTTATACTTATATGCCGCAAATCATTAAATACTACCTGGATGAAGAGCCCATCTTGAAAAATGTGCACACTTATCATTGCAGCCGGCCAGATGAGTTAAAATATGTGCTGGAGAATATTGATAAACTGGTTGTAAAACCTGTAGATGAGTCCGGTGGTTATGGAATTGCTATCGGAAACAAACTTACCAAAGAAGAAATTGAAGAAGTAAAGAAAACCATTCAGGCAAATCCGCGTAAATATATAGCACAACCCATTATGTCTTTGTCTACCCATGCCACATACATAGAAGATGAGGAATCTTTTGAGCCCCGGCATGTGGATCTCAGAACCTTTACACTCCTGGGTCAGGATAAGTCTTTTGTGCTTAAAGGCGGACTTACACGTGTAGCGCTTCAAAAAGGAAATTTAGTAGTTAATTCTTCTCAGGGAGGCGGATCAAAAGACACCTGGGTTCTAAAAAAATAAAAAAAATATATGTTAGCAAGAGTAGCCAATAACCTGTTTTGGATGGGACGTTATATAGAGCGAACCGAACACATAGCAAGATATTTAAATGTAAATTATTTTTCTTCACTGGATGCACCCAATGAACTTTCACAATCCCGGCAATTTGTCTTAAAGTCCATGTTATTTATGGCTGATGACGAAGTAGCTGACCCGGAAAAAACTTTAAATGAAAAGGATGTTCTTTACAATATCGGATTAAATCCTGACAAGAATTATTCCATTATAAATTATGTGCAGTACGCACGTGAAAATGCGAATAGTGCCCGTGATCTTATTTCGACAGAACTTTACGAAGCACTCAACAGGTTCTATCACTACGTTTTAAATTATCCGCGGGAGAAATTTACCCAAAGTGGCTTGTATGATTTTACCATCAGCGTATCAGAATCTACTTCTGTTTTACGCGGAAAAATAAGGGGAACCATTTTACATGATGAAGTTTATGCCATTATTATGTTAGGGATTAACATCGAAAGAGCCACTCAGGTTACCAGGATTATAAATGCAAAATATCATGATGCGGTATTAGCAAAAGGAAATTATGGTGACGATATTAAAAATAGTTATGAATGGACAACGCTTTTAAAATGTATCGAATCTTATGATATGAACAGGCGCTTCTATAGAAAAACACCAACCAGCTTTACTACCTTAGAATTTCTTATTCTAAATCCCGATTGTCCCCGTTCAATCATGAACAGTCTTAATGAATTGAGCCGGCATATCCTGGTCCTTACGCAGGAGAAAAACCCTTCCAAAGATTCTGTTGCTTTTCTTGTGGGGAAAGTGAAAGCAGAATATGAGTATAAAATAATAGAAGAAATTGAGGAAGATTTTCAAACTTTTATAGAGAAAATATTAAACTACCTCGTGCTTATAGGTCAAAAAATGGAAAAGGAATATTTTAACTATTAATTCTACAGAAGATGGCTAAATTTGCAGACCTTAATATTACACCTTGGAATACACTATAAAATACAAAGCGCAAAACACCTACGAAGCCTCTGCTAATGGCGCTTTGTGGCAGTTTCTTATTACTCCCGAAGACAATGATAATCAAACGTTGGAATATGCGGATTTTAAAAATTCCCTGCAGGTGATTGTCGAAAATTCTATTAATGCTTTTGGTTTCAAAACATATAGGATACAGCCAAAACAGAGATTTCAAGAAATACAATTTGAGGCAGAATTTAAACTTTCTAAGGAAGTCGTAAATCCTTTTGAAACTATTCCTTCTACAGATAATGATGAAGCATACCAGCTTTTGGATCATCTTGAATTTAAAGTAGAACACGAACAGTTTTTAAGAAAAACTCCTCTTACTTCCATTCCTACAGAACTTAAAAATAATTTTAGTTTCGATTTGTCCCTTAGCATATTTGAAAACCTCCAGAAGTTGAATGCCTGGATATACGAGAACTTTAAATTTAAGGCAGACGTTACAGATGTAAATTCAGATCTTACTGCGGTACTCCAGAACAGGAAAGGAGTATGCCAGGATTTTACCCATCTTTTTTGTGCCCTGGCAAGAGAAAATAAAATTCCCACGCGCTATGTTTCCGGATATCTGCACCAGGGCTATGGGTACCAGGGGGATTCCCAAATGCATGCGTGGGCAGAAAGCTTTATTCCCGGCACCGGCTGGGTGGGGTTTGATCCAACCAACAACCTCATAGCGGTAGAAAATCATATAAAAGTTGCCCATGGTAAGGATTATTCAGACTGTCCTCCTATTAAAGGTATTATATATACTACCGGAGCCAATGAAACCACTTATACTGTAGAAGTATCTTCACAACAGCAGCAACAACAACAACAATAATTTTTCTGATTCGGCTATAATTTTAATAAAAAAGAGTTATACTTTCGGGTAATAAATTTGGATTTATGGTTACTACCGATCAGGTAAAGAATATTAAAGAACGACTGTCTGCTTTACATACCCATTTGGATATTGAGCAGAAACAAATCGAAATTCAGAACGAAGAAGAAAAAACCTTTGATCCTGATTTCTGGAATGATCCCAAAGAAGCAGAAACTTTTATGCGCACTTTACGGGGGAAGAAAAAGTGGGTCGAAGATTATTCTTTAGCAAAAAACTGGCTGGAAGAATTACAGGTCTTGCTCGAATTTCATGAAGAAGGTGAAGCCTCAGATGACGATGTACAGAAACAATATGACAAAATCCTGCACCTTATTGAAGGGGTGGAATTTAGAAATATGCTTTCTGAAGAAGGAGATGATCTAAGTGCTGTACTGCAAATAACTGCCGGTGCTGGTGGTACAGAAAGTTGCGACTGGGCTCAAATGCTTATGCGAATGTACATGATGTGGGCAGAAAAGCAAGGCTATAAGATTAAAGAACTCAATTACCAGGAAGGAGACGTCGCCGGGATCAAAACTGTTACGTTAGAAATTGAAGGAGAATATGCCTTTGGATGGCTAAAAGGAGAAAACGGCGTCCACAGGTTGGTGAGAATTTCCCCATTTGACAGTAATGCGAAACGTCACACTTCCTTCGCTTCAGTATATGTTTATCCGTTGGCCGATGAAAGTATAGAAATTGAAATAAACCCTTCGGAAATTTCATGGGAAACCATGAGATCCTCTGGCGCAGGCGGGCAGAACGTAAACAAAGTGGAAACAGCAGTACGCCTTAGGCACGCACCCACAGGAATTGTGGTGGAAAACTCAGAAACACGATCCCAGCTAGAAAATAAGAACAAGGCCATGCAGCTGTTAAAGAGTCAGTTATACGAAATTGAACTTCAAAAACAGCAGGCCCAGCGAAGAGAGATTGAAGATTCTAAAATGAAGATCGAATGGGGTTCGCAAATAAGGAATTATGTTATGCATCCTTACAAACTGGTTAAAGACGTAAGGACTGCAGAAGAAACAGGCAATGTAGACGATGTGATGGACGGCGGAATTGATAATTTCTTAAAGGCGTTTTTAATGATGACCGGACAAAGGAATGATCATTGATATTAACTTAAAAGCTCTTTTGATATTAAATTTAATTGTTTATTTTAAACAGTGAAAATTAAGAATTAGAATGATTACGATTTACCACAATACAAGATGTAAAAAATCCAGGGAGGGTTTAGAAATTGTAAAAGAATCTGGTAAAGATTATAGAGTTAGAGAATATCTTAAGGTACCATTGACAGAAGAGGAACTTTCAGCACTTATTGACAAGATGAATATATCACCTATCCAGCTTGTGAGAAAGAACGAAAAAGTATGGAAGGACAGCTATAAAGAAAAAGACCTTAGTGACAGAGAGCTTATTTCTGTAATGGTAAAAAATCCCCGACTTATTGAGCGTCCAATTGTGGAAAATGACCGAAAAGCTGTTATTGGACGACCAGCATCTGATATTGATGAGGTGTTGTAAAATGCAGCCGGAATAAATAAAAAAAACAAACTATGAAATTGCAGCAAAAAATAGGACTTATAAGTTTGGCAGGTCTACTTGTGGCAGGCTACGCCTATTCCAAAATACACATTCAAAAGCAACGGCGCCAGGAAATAAAAGACGTTGCAGAAGAACTGGCTTATGCCTGGAGACCCAAGCTTAACCTAACATTAGATCAGGTCCACGGGTTTGAAAATCTTATTATAGAATATACTATCAAGAAGAATGAAGTTCTCAATTCGTCGCTTAACCACGACAAGCAAATACGAAAACTGAAGTCCATACAAAGAGAGGAACATTTAAAACTGCAAAAACTGTTAACCGAAGAGCAATTCGGGAACTATTTAACAGTAAGCAGGAAATTAGCCCAAAAATCTTAATTGCTTATTATCTTAAACAGAGGCTTTTAACATATCATTTCGCTGCTTTAACGGAATCTTAACCCTTGTAGATTAAACCATTTTAAACCTGAGTGGTCAAAGGATAAAATTTATCTAATGACCACCAAAATTTTATCTCCATTCAGCATACTGCTGATCTTTCTTTTTACAATACATTTACAGGTTTATTCCCAGGAAGAAGAATACACCATCTCGGGTAAAGTTATCGATGATGAGCTGGAGGTTCCTCTGGAGTATGCCACAATTTCTGTTATTAATGCCAACGATCCACAAGATCTTACGGGAGGTATTACAGATTTGGAAGGTAATTTCTCTATAGATGTTCCTGCCGGCACATACAATGTACTTGTTGAATTTATTTCTTACGAGTCCAAAAGATTCAATAACCGCACTGTAAATTCAGACTTAGATCTGGGAACTATTCCATTGGGCGTAAGTTCTGCCAGTTTAGATGAAGTTGTGGTAAGGGCAGAAACCACGCAGGTTGATGTAAGGCTAGACAAAAAAATCTATAATATTGGTAAGGACCTTACTACAGTCGGAGGAACAGTAAGTGATGCACTTAATAATGTCCCCTCTATTTCTGTGGATATAGAAGGAGGCATCAGTCTTAGAGGTAATGAAAACGTAAGGATTTTAATAAACGGAAAACCTTCTGCTATGGCAGGATTTGGAGGAACCGACGTTCTTGGGCAATTACCTGCCGAAGCTATTGAGCGTGTGGAAGTGATCACTTCTCCCTCTGCCCGCTATGATGCCGAAGGAACGGCAGGAATTATTAATATTATTCTTCGGAAAAAAGAAACCCTGGGTTTTAATGGTTCCCTTACCCTTAATACCGGGTATCCTGAAAATGCGGGAGTTTCTGCAAACCTAAATTACAGAACAGATAATTATAACTTATTTACTACCACCGGTTACCGGTACTCAGAATCACCGGGGACTGCATTTTTTGACACACGATATTTTGAAAATCAGCAGGACGCATTTTTGGACAGCATTCCGTACAACAGAAACATCGAAGATCGTGATATGGACAGGATTAATCGCGGTTTTAACACTAACTTCGGAATGGAATACTATATCAATGATATGTCTTCCATAACGGGTGCTATCTTCTACAGGAATGGAAATGATGATGATCTTACCACCAATTTAAGCGACTATTACATCAATAATGAACCGCAGATTGGTACAAAGAGATATGAACGAGAGGCTGAAGACGATGAAAGTTACCAGTTTTCTTTAAATTACATTAATAAATTCGATAACGAAGGTCACGAACTTACTGCAGATCTTCAATATGAAAATGATAAAGAAACCGAGGCTTCCTTTATTCGCGAACCGGTAGTTTATAATAATACCGATTTTGGTAACATTTTTATTCCACGCGAGCAAACAAACACCACAGAGAAACAGAATGAATATTTGATCCAGGCAGATTATGTAAGGCCAATAGGTGAAGACTCACAATTT
>NZ_JAVRHP010000117.1:0-8343 GCF_031846505.1 Autumnicola edwardsiae | reverse complement strand
GTGATGGGAGTATTTATTTCTGGTGCTTCCGAAGTTTTTAAGGTTAACGTTGTTTCAGAAAAACATAGGGTTTCCGGATTGGTAACCCGCACAATTACCGTTTGTTGAAAAGGTTGAATATTAGTGTATGGTGATGAAAAATCTAGTATTTCAGTTCCGTCATCGCTAAAATATGTTAACTCTAGACCGGTTTGATCCTGAACAACTCTGTTGACCACTTGAGAAATATCAAAATACTCTGAAATTCCGTCAGCATTCTCATCACATCCTATTAGATCCTGTAAGGGATATGCAACAGGAGCCGGGCCAACATTAATATTAAAACTGGTTTCAGAATAACATTCCGTAGAGTTATTTATCATTCGTGCGGTAATGATTTCTCTGAAGGGATTAGAATTAGTGAATATTCCGCTAGGGGAAAGTGAAATGACATTATCATTAGCATCTAAAAAAATTACCCTAAGGTTGCTATTACCTGCTGTAAGTTTCTCTGCAATTTTTTTGAGATTGGTTTCAGCAATACCATCACTATTCGAGTCACAAATAGTAATATCTTCTACGATAAAACTATCTGGGATAGGTTCAATGAGGAGGTTAAAACCCATTTCGACAAAACAATCTGGATTAAGTTCGTTGGCGACTCTCACGGTTATGGTCTCCTGCCCTTGAATAACGTTTATGTAATTTTTTAGTTGATCTTTCTCGATTTCCTCACCTTTACCATTTAAATATGAAACGATCAAATTCGTCTGACTTCCAATTACTTGTTGCGTTACAGCAGAAAGATCAAAACCAGGAGCAATTCCTGTACTAAACTCTCCTTCACAAGCAACTAAATCAGTCAGTTGCTGTACTACTGGTTTGGGTGTGATAAAAATTTCAAATTCTCTTAAATCATCACATCCGTTTCCGGAGCTAAGAGTGAGATAGTAGGTACCAGAATTAATTACAGATGAATTAGTAATAACAGGGTTGGCCTTTGTACTTGTAAAATTGTTAGGTCCGGTCCAGGAGTAAGATTCTGCGCCAGAAGCTGCTAATTTTAAATCCTCTCCTTCACAAACTCCGCTGGGAACATTAGTGGTAAAGGAAGATAAGCAATCTTTAAATTTTACCAGAAAAGCATCTCTTTTTCCACCGTGATTAGTTTGATGTGCATCTGGTGTAGAAATACCTGAGGTACTGTGTGTCCATCCCAATAGATAAATTTCTCCGAGGTTTGTGATGTCTATATTCAAAGCGAATTCAGATTGATTTCCTCCGTAATAAGTACCCCATATTCGTTCTCCGTCTTCATTGAATTTTGTAAGAAACAAATCACCAGACCCTTCTATCCATTCACTCTGAAAACCATCGGGTGTTGAAATACCAGTTGGACTATTGGTATCTCCTAATAAAAAAATGTTGTCATTTCCATCTACATCTACTTTTGCATCACCACTTGTTTCACTATTATTCCCACCATAAAAGGTACTCCAGATGATGTTACCCGAGGAGTTAAATTTTGCCAGAAAGCTATCCCATTCGGCTACGAAATTTTTAGTTTCTTTATGAGCTCCGGGAGTGGCTATATCTGTGGCGCTGCGTGTACTTCCGGATATAATGACATTGTCCTTATTATCAATTGTTATTCCCCGTGCAAAATCATAATCAGGACCTCCATAGTAAGTTCCCCAAATTCTTTCTCCTGACGGATTAAATTTTGCAATGAAGGAATCTGGCCAGGATAGTACATCAATATTTAAAATTTCCTGATATGCGCCAGGTGTCGAAATTTCTTCCTGGGAATAGGTAGTACCAACAAAATATATATTACCCTGATTGTCGAGAATTACCTCATTAATTTCTTCTCCTGCATAAAAAGTTGCCCAAATGCGATTTCCATGTTTATCAGATTTAGCAAGAATACCATTCCAATGGCCGTGAACATACGCATCACCGATTTCTTTAAAACTTCCTGGAGTAGATATATTTTGATGACTTGCAGTAGAGCCTACAGTATAAATGTTGTCCTGTTCATCTGTGATCACACTTGTCAGGTAATCCATGGTCTCTCCGCCAAAATAGGTTCCCCATAACCTAATTCCAGCTGAATTAAATTTTACAATGATTCCATCACCATGGTTTTCATTGTTTTCAGAATCGTTCAATGAGGTTTGATGGGCATTTGTAGTGGCAATATTATCTTTACTTGATGATTCCCCTGTGCAAATTATATTATTACTATTATCTATGGCAACGCTATTGAAATACGCACCCTGAAAACCTCCATAGTAGGATGACCAAAGAAGGGTTCCTGAAGGATTAAATTTAGCCAGATATGCGAATCTCATATTTTCAAAAATGCTTTCTGGAGGACCAGTTGTAGCAATGTTAGAAGAGCTTGAACTAAATCCAGTAATAATGGGATTGCCGTCTAAATCTGTTTTGACATCTCCTACGAAATAAGATTCATCTTCCTCTCCTCCAAAATAAGTAGCCCATTCCCTTACCGGGGTAGGGTCAATCGTTAGAGTGTCGTCTACACCTTTATATTTTTGAGGCATTTTAAACCCAAAAATAGAATCCGTAATTTGAAAAAAATTGATCTTTACTGGTATTTTATTCTTATCAGTTCCAAACCAACTTGCCGGAAGGATCTCTTTCATCTTGCCGTGTCTTGTTCTGAATTCGAGGATATTATTTTCTAGACTAACGTCAGCACCTGTAAATTGCATTTCTATATCCTCAATATTGCTTCCCGGCCTAAGAATAAAATTATATTCCACCGGTTTTGTCCTGTCTTTTGGAATAAAAAATTCCAGGTCGATATCTGGATAAAGCTCTCTATAAATAACCTTGCCAAATGAGGGTACGTTAGTAATACCGTCCTCGATTCCTGGTAGATTATAATAGTTCACCTTGTTAGAGTTAGGAAACTTCTCAACCAGTTGAACATCTGGATTTGAATTTAGGAAGTTAACGTCAATCCGATGAAAGAGAAGCTTCGAATTTTTTTCTATCTGAGATTTAATCTGTTTGGAATACGCTTTTTTAATCCTCTGATCACTACTTAGCTTTGACTGCTCCTTTTCGTAAACATCATAAGAAAAGCCTGTTTTTTTTAACTGAACATTCAGACCAGGGGTAGAAAGAAGGTAAAGCACATCTGAATTGGGTAACCCTTTTTGATCAAGTACCTGCCCTAAGTTTTTACGAAAAGCGCTAGAAGAATTTCCATTGAATCTTATGTTTTGGTCTTGCGAAAATACAAAAACTGTGTAAAGAGTTGCTATTACCGTAAATAGCATTTTAGATCGGTTGAAAGTCACGTAGTTGTTTAAATTTATTTGTGAAGGGCCTTTAGCATGAAATTGTTAACACTTTTTAACTTTCGAAATATAAAATTAATAATGGAGATTTATAAGATATTTATGAAGTTTCGAATTATTGAAAAGTCTATTCAATCAATTTAGCTTTGAAAAAATTTTTAACAAGGTTTCGTGATGTTTAGAATTTGGTGTTCGAGTAGGAGCATTTTTCAACGTGTTATAATTGTATTTTTTGCCATCCGGTCTAAGGATTAATCCAGAGGTAATAAATAGATTTTTCAGGGTGATTGAATTATTGGGAAATGTTTTAATTAGGTGATCGTAAAATTCTCTGCAGCTGGGACCATCCATTTTCAGATGAATCTTTGAACTATGACTATTCCAATCCTTGAGTAAAACATTCTTAAAATCCGCTATAGAAGTTTCTTCCTGGTCAATCAGATCAAACCGGATCATCTCATTATATAATCGGTTTATTTGAATATCTGAAATGGACAAGTTGAAATTAAAGGAAGGTTTAGCAACTTTGATTCTTAGCTTTTCTGAAAAAGAAGATTTAAATTTTTTTCCCCATGATATGAGGCAGAAAAATACACCTAAGAGAAATACAAGAAGAACTAATAACTGGATTGGCACACCTGAGCTTTTATAAGTTTGATGAAAAGAAAACATCAGGTGCATGAAGCTTAGCCCAGTCAGATGAAAAAGAATTCGTGGTTTTTCCAAGTATCCGGTTACGCCGAAGTTTGAATTAATAAAGTAATGAAAGATTATGGGCGCATAATGAATGGCCAAACGGCTATAGATATAGATAAAAGCCAGGCTTGATAAGTATGTAAATACATCAAAATTCATAATCCATCTGAAGCTCTGGTATTAAATAGGCGGCTTCTTTTTTCTTCTTATCTACAATTTTAGCATATACCTGTGTGGTTCTTATTTCTTTATGTCCCAGTACTTTTGAAACAGTATAAATATCAGCTCCATTTTCAAGTAAGAGAACAGCGTGAGTATGTCTTGCACTATGGAAGGTTATATGTTTGGTGATACCGGCTCGCATACACCATCTAAGGATTTCAGCATTAAAATGAGCACCATATTTCAAACCCTGAAAAACTCGATCACTTCCTTTTCTTCTTTTCCCTAGCAAATTCCTTGCTTGATCTGAAATATATTGATATTCCTGTCCGGATGTTTTCTTCTGTTTAAAAATCAGTCGGGAACCTTCTTCTTCATCTCGCACTTCGGCCCAGGTAAGCTTATTGATATCACTCCATCTTAAACCAGTTAAGCAGCTGAATAGAAATGCATTTTTCAGAATTTGATGTTT
The DNA here is from genome assembly GCF_031846505.1 of Autumnicola edwardsiae. Taxonomy (NCBI): domain Bacteria; kingdom Pseudomonadati; phylum Bacteroidota; class Flavobacteriia; order Flavobacteriales; family Flavobacteriaceae; genus Autumnicola; species Autumnicola edwardsiae. The sequence goes on along the minus strand of NZ_JAVRHP010000117.1, from coordinate 3,702 downwards.
ACATCTGGCTTTGGCCAGGCCTTGTAATTCTTCATGAGTTAAATATTCTCTGGAAGTTTCTCCCTGGGCATATCCTTTGACCGTGGCAGCGAAATTTCTTCGCGTATAACCATCATTAAAAGCTTGCCGTAAAGCTGCTTTAAATTTGTTGTAATAAGTATATTTTGAGTTCTGAGATAGAGGAGTATTCGATTTTGTTCGAGATTTATGATTTAAAAACTTTTTGAAGCCTATAACAAAATCTTCATCAACATCTTCAAATGTTATTTTTCTCTTACCTATATAATTCTCAAGGTGATTTTGAGTAGCATCCCAATTGTCATAATTACCTTTGCTTTCATAACGCTCCTCTTTAAGTTTATCATAGTAAGTGATAAAGAGGAGTCTGTCCTTATTTTTATCTTTTATACCATATTTGCCTTGTGCATATTCAGCCTTACGGATGGATAGCACCTGTTCGGCTCTCAACAAGACCTCAGCATTTTCTTGGCGTTCTTTAGTTGTCTTTGGTTCAATAATAAGGTATTCTTTTAGATATTCGAATTCCCTATTATGTTCAATCTTGCCTTTATCATTTTGGATGAAGCCTTTATAATATTCAATATATAGACTATACCTTCCAGTCTTTAATTTTTTCTTTTTGAGTTTGATTTTCATAACTGCTTAATTTCCATAAATATAAGAAAAATAATTATTGAGGTGTAAAAAAATACACCTCATTGATGATGTTTAACAACGAGGTGTAAATTAAGTGTAATTAAAGGTGTAAAAATAAATTAGTATCGGAAAATATGAAAATAAAAAAGAGGCCGTAAAGCCTCATAATTATTAAATTTCAAGTGTATTTGATATCATTTGATATCAAATAAAATATTATGTTTATTTTCCAATACAGAAATTAGTAAAAATATTCCCCAACAAATCATCGTTGGTGATTTCTCCTGTGATTTCTCCAAAGTGGTGCAATGCCTGGCGAATGTCTATAGCAAGAAGATCTCCGGAGAGATTAGCGTTTAGTCCGTCCTGAACCTTATTTATTTCTTCAAGAGCGCTTAGCAGCGCGTTGTAATGCCTGGAGTTGGTAACGATAGTATTGTTGTTCCTTAAAGCCCCCGTGTTTACAAAGTCCAGTAGTTTATCTTTTAACTCTTCAACTCCTGAACCTGTTTTTGCGGAAAGCAATAGAAGGTTTGCTCCCTCAATTCCATTTAATTTATTTTTGATTTCTCTAATTTCAGATTCGTTCAATAAATCAATTTTGTTGATTACGATTAAAAGTGGCTTTTGGGGAAAACGGTTTTTAATTTTTTCTATTTCAATCAGCACAGCGTCATCAATTCCCCCTTTGGGGGTTAGGGGGCTTAGATACAACACCACCTGCGCCTGACTTATCTTTTCAAAAGTCCGCTTAATCCCAATACTCTCTACTATATCCTGCGTTTCCCGAATCCCCGCAGTATCGATAAACCGGAAACCGACCCCGCCAATGGCCATTTCATCTTCAATAGTATCCCGTGTTGTTCCAGCAATTTCAGAAACTATGGCGCGTTCTTCGTTGAGAAGGGAATTTAGTAAAGTAGATTTTCCCACATTTGGTTCACCAACAATTGCTACCGGAATTCCGTTTTTCAGCACGTTTCCGGTGGCAAAAGAATCTATAAGTCGTTTTAAAACCTGCTGAATCCTTGAAATAAGTTCTTTAAACTGGTCCCGATTGGCAAATTCCACATCTTCTTCAGCGAAATCCAATTCCAGTTCAATTAAAGAGGCAAAATCCAACAGTTCCTGACGGAGCCGCTGAATTTCATTAGAAAATCCGCCGCGCATCTGTTGGATGGCCATCTGGTGGGAAGCCTGATTTTCAGAAGAAATTAGATCGGCTACAGCTTCAGCCTGGCTTAAATCCATTTTTCCGTTAAGGAAAGCACGTAGGGTAAATTCTCCAGCTTCCGCAGAACGGCAACCTTTCCGAATCATTAACTGGATAATTTCCTGTTGGATATAAGGGCTTCCATGGCAGGAAATCTCTATAGTTTCCTCGCCCGTGTAAGATTTTGGCGCACGAAAAACGGAAACTAGAACTTCGTCAATAATTCTTTCAGCATCTATTATATTACCCAGGTGAAGCGTGTGCGAAGGTTGATCTTCCAGTTTCTTACCGCTCTTAGCTTTGAAAACCGGGGCAACAATCGAAATGACTTCTGGTCCTGAAACTCTTATAATCGAAATTGCACCTGCGCCAGAAGGCGTGGCGAGTGCAACAATAGTGTCGTTCAATTTCATTTTGCAAAGGTAAGAAACGACCATCAATTTGCCAGTTTTCAGTTTAGAAGCTCACGGTTTTTACTAAAAACAACTGCAAGTGATAAAAATCCTGTAACATTTTGAAATACAAGTCGTCTTATTTGTACAAGCCATCTTTTTCTGGACCGTCATCATCAGTAATTCTAATTATAATCATCAAACAATGGAAAGTTATACAGCAATGAGAGAGGACCGGCAGATGCTGGTTATAGCGCACAGTAGTCAGTTACTGGATTTAATCACCGGGATTGGCGGATTCATCGTTCCTTTAATTCTGTGGGCAACACAAAAGGACAAAGTGCTGGGAATGGATGAGCATGGGAAAATGATCATGAACTTTCAGATTAGCCTGTTTCTTTACAGCATCGTTTGTATACCGCTTATTTTTCTCTTCGGAATAGGACTTTTGTTGCTGGGAATAATCTGGATTTTTGGTATAGTTCTTCCTATTATTAATGCTATTAAAGCAAGTAATGGTGAACCTTGTAGTTACCCATTCACACTTCAGTTGATTTCCTAAGATTCTACGGAAGGAGAAGGCTCAAATCTGTCAATAATCAGCCTTTTGAGGTGCGAAGTTGTACTTTTCTCTTTCCTTATCAAAAGTAGGGCTAAAAATGGCAGTTATCGGCTTGTAGTTTCCGGGTTGTCATGCTGAACTTGTTTCAGCATCTCTCACTGAGCTTGTCGGGTTTTATTCGATTTAAGCAACACCTTAAAAATAACAATTATCGACTACAAGTGCTGAATTTATCCAAATGTCGGGTTGAGTTGAAACGAATTTAAATTGTACCTTGTTTTATCTTTGAAATAAAAACAAAATGTTGACAAAAGAGAAAGTAAAAGAACAGATTGAGAAATTTCCTGATGAATTTTCAATTGACGATCTGGTTGAACGATTGATCCTGATTGAAAAAGTGGAAAAGGGCCTGAACCAGTCTGATCGTGGAGAAACAATTTCAGATGCCGATTTAGATAATGAGGTTGAAAAATGGTTCAGGTAAATTGGACCCTTCAGGCAAAAGATGATCTGGAAAGTATTGCAATATTCATCTCCAAAGATTCCGAAAAATATGCGCGGCTTCAAATTTTTCGCTTAAGACAGCGGACAAAAATTCTGAATTCCCAGATTTATTTCGGAAAAATAGTTCCCGAAATGGAAGTGGAAAATATCAGTGGAACTTATAGAAGGAAACTATAGAATTATCTACAAAATTGTAAATGTTCAAAGAGTGGATATTTTAACTGTTCACCATACTTCACGAAATTTTAAAAAAAGAAAAATCTGAAGGTGACACCTCAAAAATGGCAATTATCGACCTTTTGAGGTGCGAAGTTAGAAGTACGAGGTACGAAGTTTATACGTCCCTGATATAGGTTGACCACTAAAATCAACTT
>NZ_JAVRHP010000116.1:0-8427 GCF_031846505.1 Autumnicola edwardsiae | reverse complement strand
AATTCTGGTAAAAATTCGGGAAATCGGGACAACAGGAACCGTTATCGTGAACCGGACTACGAATTTGATGCAATTATAGAGAGTGAAGGTGTTCTGGATATCATGCAGGACAATTATGGGTTCTTAAGATCTTCAGATTACAACTACCTTACTTCTCCAGATGATATCTACGTTTCCCAATCCCAAATAAGACTTTTTGGTCTAAAAACCGGAGATACCGTTCTTGGGCAGATTCGCCCGCCAAAGGAAGGAGAAAAGTATTTTCCGCTTATAAAAATTAGTAAAATTAATGGTCTTGATCCCCAGGTTGTTCGCGACAGGGTTTCTTTTGAACATTTAACTCCACTTTTCCCTACAGAAAAATATAATATTGCTGAAAAGCAAAGTAGTATCTCTACCAGGATTATGGATCTTTTCGCTCCTATCGGAAAAGGACAACGTGGTATGATCGTTTCCCAGCCAAAAACTGGAAAAACAATGCTCCTTAAGGATATTGCCAATGCGATAGCTGCCAATCATCCTGAAGTTTACCAGATCGTATTGCTTATCGATGAGCGTCCTGAAGAGGTTACAGATATGCAGCGTAACGTAAAAGGAGAAGTAGTAGCTTCTACTTTCGATAAAGAAGCTCATGAACACGTTAGAGTTGCAAATATCGTCCTTGAAAAAGCAAAAAGACTTGTGGAATGCGGCCATGATGTGGTAATCCTTTTGGATTCTATCACCAGGCTTGCCCGCGCCTACAACACGGTACAACCTGCCAGCGGTAAGGTTTTAAGTGGTGGTGTGGATGCCAACGCCTTGCACAAACCAAAACGTTTCTTTGGTGCTGCGCGTAATATCGAAAACGGAGGATCTTTATCTATTATCGCAACCGCTCTTACCGAAACAGGTTCCAAAATGGATGAAGTGATCTTTGAAGAGTTTAAAGGAACCGGTAACATGGAACTACAATTGGACAGAAGAATTTCCAACAGAAGGATTTTCCCTGCCATCGACCTTATCTCTTCAAGCACGCGTCGTGACGACCTGTTACTGGACGAAACTACAATACAACGTATGTGGGTGTTGCGTAAATATCTTGCCGATATGAACCCAATCGAAGCGATGGAGTTTATTAATGACAGGGTGAAACAAACGAAGAACAACGAAGAGTTTCTAATTTCCATGAATGGATAAGATTTTCTTCTGAATAATATACTAACCGGACAGAGATGTCCGGTTTTTTTATTCCCGAAAATTTGAGTTATCGTTCGTTTGCAAAGTTTTAAAATGAAGCATGAAAATTGACAATTTTCGACCTACACTTCAAAATAGCTATTAATCCGCATTAAAATGCTTGCGGGTAAATCGTTTCAGGTCGATTTCCGGAGAAAGTTCCTTGTTATCCTCAATCATTTCGATAAGTTCCTTAGAAACACTGGGCGCAATAAGTACACCACGGCTGCCAAAACCATTACAGCAATAGATATTTGCCAATTTAGGATGCCGGCCCACCAATGGCTTCCTGTCTGCTGTAGAAGGACGTATTCCTGCTATTTGATCGATCACCTCGTATTTGCAGGTAATTACCTTATCAATTTCGGAAATAAGTTTCTTTCTGGCCTCTTCTGTAGGCTCCGGACTTTTATCTGTATTGTTATAGGTCGCCCCAACTTTGTAAAGGTCGTTACCCATAGGCATTATAAAAACAGAAGATTTAACCGCTTTGTCCAGCTTCAATTCTTCGGAAAAAATTGTAATATATTCCCCCTTGTTACCATAAAGGGGAAGGTAATTGAAATACGGATTCTTTTTTAGTCCGAAACCATCACAAAAAATCACATTTTTAGCCTTTTCCCCTTTGTAACTAACGTGATCAGCTTCAATTTTCAGTAAATCATAATCAAACTCTTCATATTCAAGAAGAGCTCTCTCTTTTAAGTCATTCCGGTATGCATCCAATAAGATTTCCGTATCAATATTTCCGGTAGTGGAAACCCTTCCGTAGGAAAAGTCAGCATCAATATGTGAATTGATATTCTTAACCAGTTGCGTGTCCAAAAATCTTACAAGCCGGGGTTTATCAGCCGCATCAAACCAGTTGTTTTGCTCCTCCGCAGAATAGAATCTTCTGTATATATCCCAGAAATGAACAATACTAACATTGTATTTTTTCTCAAATTGCTGATAAAAGGGAATAGCCATTTTTAACTGCTCATCTGCGTTCCAGGCGAGGGTAAATCTTTTAAGGATCACAGGATTAAAAATGCCTCCGGCAACAAGAGAGGATTTCTGAGATAAATTCTCATAAACTCTATAGGACTTATTTCGCTCCTCGAGACGTGAAGTCACTGCCAGGCCACTAAGCCCTAAACCAACTATGATAAAATCTAACATGTTATAAATATAAAGAAGTAGAGAATTTTAAAATAATGATCATAAAAAAACCGCCTAAAAATTACTTTCAGGCGGCTATTAAACTTTTAAAATTTATTGATCTTTAATAATTCCACATATCTTGTTCAAAATTGCGGATTTGTTCTTTTATACGCTGAGATTCGAGAAGTTGCATAAATGCATTTTGAGGAATATACTCTTCAACCTCACGGTCTCCCTGGACATTGTCTTCCTTATAAATCACTCCGTTAAAACGCCTGGAATTAAGTAGGTGATCAAAAGAAAGATCCTGCGCTGTATTGGCACCATTAAATGCCTTTGCTTCATGAAGGGCCTCTCTCGCATCTGGATAGAAAACCCAAAATAGCTCTACCAAATCTGTCTGTCCCGAGTCAATAAAGTTCACATCGGGAGCCACAGGAGCAATCCCAAGTAAGCGGTACCTAAGTTCAGCCTGCTTTTTATCAAAATACCAAATTCCACGAATATGATATTGCGCAATATCTGCAGAGCCTAAGTCACGACGATCAATAAACTGCTCATCCACTTCTTCACCCGCATTATATTGTTCGATACCCAAATCTGTAGTATCAACCTTAGATAAAGTAGCACTAATGTCCTTTAAAGTCCGTTTCTCATTGAAGTAAGAATCGGCATAAATATGTTGAATTTCACCATTTCTAATGCTGTTTACCAGAACATCATAAAGGGACCGCCGGTTTACGCCAATATTGTTGGTGTCTATAGGGTAGTAAAACGGAAAGTTCACCCTTTCGTCCAGGTCTACTATTTCCCATACATTCTTAGACCACAAAATATCCCGGTCTCCAACATACCCATATTCCAATGGCTTGTCATTTTGCTCAACAAGTCTTTGAGCTTCCGTTTTTTGACCTATTTCTTCGGGGGTATCTGCATTCAATATATTAGCCTGACCATAAGATGCCCCACTAAATAGTGTTATAAAACCGCCAACTAAAAGTCCTCTCCAGCTCATTGTTTTTAATTTTTATTAATTAGTAAGCTCAATAATCACAGGAGCCACTTTCTTAAGCTTGTAACTCGAATTCCCGGCTAGTGAAGCCTGAATATCAAAAATCTGAACAGATTCTCCTCTTCCAGCCCTTCTTAAGGCAGATTGAGCCCTGTCGTCCAGCCTGCTACCATTTATCCTGATTGTAGGTTGCCCCGGTACTTTAAAACTGAAACCCGTAACGTTAAGATCAAGATCGAAGTCGAAATCTGGCAACGCCGCTCCAACGGTGGCGATCTCAAGACTGTTTCTTTGCATCGAAACTGAACCATCTTCTCCACGAATTGTCCCAACAGGTCTTGGAATATCCTTAACCCTGAAGTCCTTACTGGAAGGATAGCTTTCACCATCAATAGTTCCAGTCACATTAATACTTACTTCTCTTGCCTGAAGTGTTGTAACATCTATAACATAGTTACTCCCTGATACTCTCGATAAACCAGGAGCACTTGCACTTACACTATTATCTGGCACACCAGCCATAGAAATGGTAAGTGGATTTTTAACCCCACGATAAACCACATTCATCTTATCTGCAGAAATTACAGCAGCATTTGGTTTTGGAATAACAGAGAATTCTGAAGATACCTCTACTGGTACTTCTTCACCTTCCTGCATAAAGATTAACTGCCCTTCGAGTTTGTGCTGGCCCGCACTACCGGCAGGAACATTTAGAACAACCCTTCCTCCATCTATCGTATAGTCAGATTCATCCAACTCCCGACCATCAAGTGTAAGTTCTACCCTATTCGGTTTTGTAGTAGGATCTGTCCTACCCAAAACTATAGCTCCATTAAATTCCTCACCCTGATAATAGGCAGATTTCGGAGTCTCCAGAAGTGTAGAATAATTGGTCATAGAAACCTCACTCTGTAGCTGTCCAGAAAGCATAGCAGATAAAATCTGATTTTCTGTGGTCTTAATATCAGATTGAATTTGTGTTAACTGGGTAAGAGAGGCTACCAAAGGAAAACCTTCAAATTTATATTTTAACCAATCAACATTAGCTCCATCAACATTTTGTGATTCTGTAGCAAAATCATTTCTAACCTTCTCTGCTATATTGGAATAGTTGTCCCCAATAATTTCGGCAACACTTTCCCGATAATTATCTATTCGGTCTACAAACTCCTGACCTCTCGGGCCAATCCTTCCACTCTGGAAAAACATTTCATCAAGTTGTGCAGATTGATCCATTGCTTCATAATCGTCAGGATTATCCATTTCGGCTATCAGCTCATTTTTTATTCCTTCTATATACGAATCTAAACTAGAAGAAAGCGAATCTATTCGTTCTGCCTTTGCTACGAGAGGCTCGTATTTTGCCGGCTGCTCACTAACTTTTTCTTCTAAACCAGCCATAAAGGCGTCATTACGCTGAGCAGTCAACTGATTAGATTCACTCAATTTTTCATTCATTAATCCAAAGGCCGTCAATACCTCTTTGGACATATTCAAAGCCATCATTGCGATGAAAACCAAATACATAAGGTTTATCATCTTCTGCCTTGGGGATTGTTTTCCAGATGCCATATTTATTTATTTTTTTGTAAAGATTGATTTGGGGATGGACATCTTCTTAACCAGTAACCCTGCTTGTACCGTTCATGGCAGTTAGCATACCACCATACACATTATTTAAAGAGGACAAATTTGCTGTTAAAGAATCCATTTGTTCTTTCAGTCTTCCTGCATTTTCTGCCACTGCCTGATTAACCTCAGCCTGATGTGAGGCAGATTCTACCTGTGCTTTATAGATATTGTTAAGTGTTTCCATTTGCGAAGCAGCTACACTAAGCTCTTCACTATACTTCTTTTGAGAAGCCATGGAATCTACAGTTGGGGCGATTCCCTTGGCAGCACCTTCAAAGTTTCTAATGCTCTCTCCAAGGCTGGCCATCAGGTTCGCATCTAATTTCGCTTCCTTGAGCATATTGTCAAGCTTTTTTGAAAGGAGACCTTCCGATTCTTTTTCTTCTTCTATAACAGCAGCCGTTCTTGTTTGAGGTGTACCTCCCGCCAGTTCAGGATAAACCAGCGACCAGTCGAGATCATCATCTACAGGTTCAAATGCCGAATATGCGAATACTAATGCTTCCACTACCAAACCGGCGATAAGCATAGGGTTACCACCAGGCCAGTGCATAATTTTAAATAATGCACCTAATATTACAACAGATGCACCTAGACCGTACACCATATTGGTTATCTTCTTAGTAGATTTTGAGTTTGCCATAATTGTTTAAATGATTAAAATTCTATATAAATAGGTTAAATTTCAAGATTGTTTTAAAGTAGTATTTTATCTGTTAGATTGGTTCAAAGTAACATCTGTACCCAGATAATCCTGCACAGTCCTAAAGCCTATATAGCTCCTTGCGGAATCTGCATATTCATAATCTCTGGAGCTCACTTGCAGGAAGTATGCCACATCTTTCCAGGAACCACCGCGAACAACCTTGCGCATATCGTTGGGATTATTCACTGTAGGATTCATAGTAGACATATACTCATAAGAGATAGGATCATAGGAAGAATTCACCCATTCCGCAACATTTCCTGCCATATTATAGAGGCCAAAATCATTGGGATCATAAGACTCGGCTTCCACAGTATATAATGCCTGATCTGCCGCATAATCTCCACGGAGTGGTTTAAAGTTAGCCATAAAACAACCACGATCGTTTTTGGCATAAGGACCACCCCAGGGATACGTAGCTCCTTCCAGACCACCCCGGGCTGCATATTCCCATTCCCCTTCTGTAGGCAAACGGTATGTCGGTACGTCTTCAAGATTGGTTTGACGACGAAAATTGTTATGATAACCAGTTCGGTAATCTGCAAAAGCCTTCGCTTGTTCCCATGAAACCCCAACAACCGGATAATCATCAAATGCACTATGCCAGAAATAATCGTTGTGCATAGGTTCGTTGTAAGAATAATTAAAATCTTTTATCCATACAGTAGTGTCCGGATACACAGCAACCTCCTCAGTCGTAATAAAATCACTTCGGTCCCCAGAGGCAGAACGTGCAGCGGCCTGTATATCCATCTTTGAGTACTTGTACCTTAGTTTTTTAACATCTATCGTCCTTTGCCCGTTATACACCTGATCCAGTGGTATGTACATAGAATCCATGACCTCTGCATAATAGACGTCAGGATAATCTTCAGTAGAAGTATACAGGTCCACATCGTTATTTAACCTTCTGTTCTCATAAGTATCACCAGGCCCGCCTGTGCCGTAGGCATTCAGCATATATTCTTCATAGGGAGTCATATCTTCGGGATCTGCATCAGCAAAAGCAAATTCACCAATTCCTCCATCACCGGGAACAGCACCTTCCATTTCTGCCATTATCGCCAAACGGACACGAATAATTGAGTCTTTAACGTAATTTACAAACTGACGATATTCAGCATTTGTGATTTCTGTTTCGTCCATATAGAAAGAACGAACAGTAACAGTTTTTGGCGGAGCATTTCTTTGGTCGGCGATATCATCATCAGACTTACCCATAATAAAAGCGCCTCCCGGAATCAATGTCATACCATAAGGCTTTTCCGGATTCCACTTTTTCCCTTCCGCACCCACTAACTGTCCGCGATCACTGCGACCACAACCAACAAGTAAGGTTAGAACAGCAACTAGCGAAATAAACTTCTTCATAATTTTCTCCTAGGTTAAGACACATTGGTTTACGGCGGTAAACCTATCTATTTATTTTATAAAAAACAATATTTTCAATAAAAATACAGTAAAACTAATTAATGCCTGAAATATTTTTAAATTTCATTTTTTCTCTTGGCTTTGTACCATCTTTCGGGAATTATCTGATTACAGGCTTCCAGATAATCTCCTTCGTTGCAAGGTAATAACGTATGTCTTTTTAATTTAGTATTCACGCTCCCGGAAAATGGTATTTCTATCCACCACCGCCCACTTACGGGGCTTTTAAAGAACACCAGAACTTCATCATCTACAGGAACCTGGTACTTAATAAACTCTTTTTTTGCAGAAATAGTATTCTCGTTGGTGCGGTAATTTACACCCTCTATAAAATACCACAAGATTTGCGCTACAAGCATATTTCCAAGAGGCTGATAACCCGAAAAATACTCATATAGACCAAAAGATGAAACTTTATCACTTATACCTGCATACCTCGCCAGTGCACAAATTTCCTTACCATTAAAGCCATTTGGAGACACGTGATATCCCCCACCTAATGATGAACCATCCAGTGCTCCCAAATCCAGACCAACCAGGTTAGCATCTCTCATAATGGGCTCAATATCATAAATATTAGAAGTAACTTCTCCTAATCTGTAGGCATCAAAAAACAACCTTTCCATCAATTCTATTTCGTTCTGGGAATTAAAATATGTCTGGTAACCAACGCTGGAGTAATTAAATAAATTGTAAGGTTTATTTACGACGATTTTTCCTACATACGACCTGTTAGAAATCGGATTATCGGCATCACCTAAATCGAATTTACTATCGATATTGACCAAATTCACCATTTGATCGAGCGTATCATAAGCCCGATATTGCCCATAGATTAAATCCTGCCCTCCTCCTAAAATTAGCGGAATAATATCCTTTTTAACCAGTTGGGATACGATGCTCTGTAAAGCAAAATAGGTATCCTCCACGTCTGCCCCTTTCTCTATATCACCAAGATCGGCTATTTTTATATGCCAGTTTCCAGGAAACAAACTGTAAAAAGAAGAACGTATGTTATCGAAATGCAGGAACTCGTCTACCTGGGCAGACCTTCTGTTTTCTTTTACACCAACTATAGCAACCTGAACATCCTCCAGGTCTGGAACGCCTGAGCCTGAAGAATGAATTCTAATGTTAGCCCCAATGGCCTGTTTATCTAAAATTGTGATTTCGTCCAGCAAATCTTCGCTAACCGGACTCAGAAAATCAAGATCCATACGCTACTTCTTTTTCGTAGTTTTCTTCTTTGCAGGAGCTTTCTTTTTTGCCGTAGCCTTTTTCTTAG
>NZ_JAVRHP010000115.1:0-8543 GCF_031846505.1 Autumnicola edwardsiae | reverse complement strand
AAATGAAAACACCTTATAAAAATATTTACGCCGTCCTTAGAATAAACCGGTTCATTGTCTTGGCCGTCGTAATCTGTTCCTTATTGTCCAGCTTTTTTGCCGTTTGGATGGTATTCGACATCAATAAAAAAGCCTTGAACAATGCTTTTGCCATCAATACTGATGGAAGTATCATTCCTTTGAAGCTCGTTACTCAAAAGGAAAATTTTAAAGTTGAAGCCTTGGCTCATTTAGAACTTTTTCACAATTATTTCTACAACATCGATGCAAGCAATTATGAAAAGAACTTGGAAAAGGCACTATGGCTTGGGAACAGTTCTGTTGACAACCTCTACCGTCAAAAAAAGGCCGATGGTGTCTATAATCGGTTGTTGCAATATTCATTAATCCAAAAGGTGCTCAGCATTGATTCCCAAATCCAGGAAAAGAATGGGACATACAGCTTTAGAACTGTTACCATTTTCGAAATCAACCGGGGATCGATTATCGATACGTACGAGTTGGTTTCCACCGGAAACCTTATTGCCGTTGATCGGAATTTCCCCAACAATCCACACGGATTATTGGTCACCAACTATTTCGAGAAATCCCTTAAAAAACTGAACAATGAAAATCCATAACCTGCCCAACGGTCAGGCGGGTGGATAATTAAAATACCAATGATTATGAAGATAGAAAAGAAAAAAATAGTCTTTGCGGCCGTATTGGTCGTGATAGTACTATTCCTGATTTCCTATTCCGTGATGGTAATGGGCGATGATGAAAGTGAGAACGAGAACCTTAAAGAAACATCGGTTCCAAAACTCGAAGAGGATCAAAAAGAATACAATTCCAAACTGGATGCCATCAATGATTTAAAGGAAGTACGTGAAACCAACGCGCCAAGCATCTACGATGACAAGTTGATCGATTCCCTGGGCTTTTACGATGCGGATTTGCCTGAAAAAGAAAAGGAGCGCATTGTGGATAGTATTTACACCGCAGGGAAAATTAAGTATTCCGAAAAAAATTATCAGAATATTAGCGCTACGAAAGCTGTAACCAAAGTCGCAAACGTAGTTGACTCCGCAGAAATAAAGGCTGAACAAAAAATTAATGCCAAGGAAATGGGGTTGGAACACCAGTTGTTCTTTGCCTCTGATCCGAAGGAAAGTGATATTTCCATTTACGGAACAACGGATGCCGTTATTTATGCAGTTGTGGATGGCAATCAAGTTGTCAAGGCCAATTCACGTTTGCGGATGCGCCTGACCAAAGCCGCTACCATTAATAGCAAACAGATTGCAAAAAACACTCCAATCTACGGTTTTATCAGTTTTCAACCCAATCGGGTGTTGATTGAAATCGAGAATATCGAACACCATCCCACAAAGTTGAAAGCCTTCGACCTACAGGACGGTAGTGATGGCATATATGTGGAAAACAACTTTCGGGCAGAGGTCACCAACGAAGTTGTAGGTGATATGGTGGACGACATTAATATTGCCGGCTTACCACAGGTAAGCGGTTTCAAAAAGATATTTCAGCGCAACCACCGGAACGCAAAGGTTACCGTGCTCAACAATTACAAATTACTCCTAAAACCTAAATTATGAGCCCATAATGGGCATTTAAAAACTCATTCTTATGAAAAATTTTATTCTTATCTCAATATTTCTATGTGGTACAGCTTTCACTAAAGCGCAAACGCCCATTATACTCGATACGATTTATGCTAATGACCAAAAGAACGTTGCATTATTCTTCCCACAACCCATCCGCCAGGGAATTACGGGATCTGAAAATTTTGTGTTTACCTATAATCGCGAGAAAGAACAGTATTTCGGATTGCTCCAGGCAAAGCCGGGAATGGAAAGTAATCTTCTGGTGGTCAATAGAAATGGTTCAGTTTTTTCGTATATTGTAAAGTATAAGAAACAGCTTGATAGGCTAAATTATTTTATACCGAAGTCTAAAAGCATCGGTAATGAAAAGCCCATTGTTGCTGATTCGGCAAAAGTAAATGAGTCTAAGAAAGAGTTAGGAAATGAGGTCTATTATTACCAAAAATTCAGTTCCTATCTACTTGATCGAAAACAACGGATTGGCCGAATAAAAAAACGGAACGAGGGCATCGTTTTGAGCATTGAAAATATTGTTTTTGACAAGGATGAGCTTTACTTTGTAATCCAGATTGAAAATAAATCTACCTTGGATTACGATCTGAATTTCTTAAAACTCTCGGTTGAAACGAGACAAAAAGGTAAAAGGAAATCATTGCAACGCCTTTATCAAGAGCCAATTTTCAAGTATAATTCGCCCTCCAAAGTAGCAGAAAACGAAACCGTAAGATTGGTTTATGTGCTGCCAAAGTTTTCGATAAGCAATGACCGCAGGACGGTTTTAGAGCTTAACGAAAAGAACGGGGAAAGGAACTTAAAACTAAAAATATCGCATAGATTTATCAACAACCCTAATTAACATCGTTATGAAAAGAATAGCCGTTTTTTCGTTCGTAGTATTTTTTCTGTCCTGTGCAGGAAAACAGGATTTATCCCCCTCAGAAACTGCCCAAATCGTAGCCGAAAGTTTTTATCACGGTGATAAGACAACTTTAAAGGAATATACAACAGCGTCTGGATATGCAAACCTTTCCAGTATACAAGAAATGTTTACTGAGGATAAAGATTCTGAATCCAATTTTCAGATAGTGGATAAGAAAACCGAAGGCGAGGTAGCCTGGGTTAAATATTCAACATCGTATGACCCGAAACCAGGTGTTTTTAAAATGGTCAAGGAAGATGGTCAATGGAAAGTTACTCATAATGGGCCTAGGGATAAGGGGCCGTACTAGCTGAAAGAATACTTCATCAATTTGAACTATTAATAATTTATTTCAATTTTTTGCGAGCAATCCGCTCCCGAGCGGCAATTAGCGCATTGTGTATTTTTTGTTCCAATTCTTTTTTGGGAGGCAATTCTGTCCAATATTCAGCGACCATTATTCCATCTTTTTGCATCCCTAAAAGCTCTATTTGTTCTGAACTAGCCTCGGCACATAGAATCAAGCCAATTGGAAATTCCTCACCTTCTTGTTTTTCGTATTTATTGAGCCACCTAAGATAAAGTTCCATTTGACCTTTATAGGCTGCCTTAAATTTTCCGATTTTGAGTTCAATGGCCACCAATCGTTTTAGTTTCCGATGGTAGAAAAGCAAATCCAAATAAAAATCGTCCCCATCGATAATCATTCGCTTTTGGCGCTCTACAAAGGCAAATCCTTTTCCGAGTTCCAAAATAAAATATTCCAATTCTTTAAGGATGGCCGCTTCGAGATCATTTTCTAAATAGCCTTCCTTTAAACCCAAAAAGTCGAAAAAATATGGGTCTTTAAAGGAATGTTGCATTTCCGATTTTGCAGCGGGAAGCTGACTGTTTGCTATTTCTTTACGCTCAAAAGCCTTTCGTTCAATTTGTTTTCGTGTTTCCCTAACACTCCACCTTTCTTCTGCTATTTTATTGACATAAAAAGTTTGAGCTTCTTTATTTTTAATCGGGAAAAGTTCGACGAAATGAGACCAACTCAATTGTCGTGTTAGTGGAACGATAATTTGAAGGTCAGGATATATGTCGGCAAATTGCATCATCCTTCTTAAATTTCGAGTTCCAAAGCTATCCCCATATCTTTTTTTCAATTGTGACGACACTGTCGGCACTATATTTTTTCCGTACTCTGCACGTTCATTTTCCAGAATTTCTTCATTAATCCGTTTACCCACTTGCCAGAATACCATTGTCATTGTGCTGTTTACCTGTACCGCTACTTTTTGCTTACCCTGTTCGATAAGGTGGCTCAGTTCACTGATTAAACTTTTATGAAGGTTATTTTCGCTCATAAGATGATATTATTTGCAGCTTTTTAGTGATTAAAACTTGAAATAAAAAAGATTTCCAAGAATTTTCATTTTTATTTTTTTCGATCAATTCAAGGGATAAATAAATTAGGACCTTCCCGATATCAATAAGAAACAAAAGTAAAACAAAAACGTTACCACTTAATTTAATCACCCCCCCTTTAATATATCCACAATATTTCTCATTCAAAAAATTAATTAAATATAGACTTCGCCTCCGCATAAACCCGCTCAAAATTAGCCTCTAAATCAGCCAGGGTAATTTGCTTTGATTCCTCGGGAAGCGCTCTCTGAATCTTTTGTAATTTAAACTGCACCTTTTTATCCTCCCCATCCGCATAAGTAATAAATTCCCCTTGTTTTAAGCGGAAAAAAGCATCTGCCCGTATTTTCGGAATTTCACGTTCCCCGGTGGTAATGCGAGTATCAAAATCAAGGCTGTAACCACGGTTGATGCTGGTAGTTTCTTTTTTTACGATCTCAAAAAAGCGTTCATAATATTTTGCAGTGTCCGGATCATTAACTTTCCCAAAAAATTGATAGGAAAGGTTACTTAAAATAGCTTTGCTCGCTTTGTCACCATACATCATATCGTTCTGAATCTTGTCCTGCATTACGTAAATTGTGGCGATATCATAACTTCTTAAAGTGGCCGGAATTCGGTGCATATTTAATAAACGAATGGTTGGTGCTTCTTCCATCAACAAGAAAGAAGGCATACAATTGCGCACACTCATTTGTTTAACGATGGTATGAATTATTGTGGCAATCACAGGTGAATAAGAGGTCTCAAATTTAGGATTGTTCACTACTGAAATCACAGCAGGATTTTCCGGGCTATTAATATTAAGTGGTACTTCATCTGCGGAAAGTGCCATAAATATATTTTGCGTGCTTATTCGTTTCAGGGCATTGGCAAGGGTACTTTTTACTCCAGCAGTCTGTCTTTCGGAATCTTTGCCGCTAATAAATGCATCTGCCATCGCCCTGGAGGTCGTATTGGTCTCTAAAAATTTTATTAAGCTGTCGGTGTCCAAAAATTGATATATAGCGATTAGATGGGGTAAGGTGCAGAAATGCGGATAAGATGTCTTTAGTTTCCAGATCATTCCACCAATCAAACCTTCAGCCGCATCGTTAAAAAATTTAGAAGTTCCTGTAGTTCCCGATTCCCGCTGTTCCAAGAGATTTTCAATAAGTACCCGGGAAATCTCATTTACACTTTCTTCGTTTTCGAGATACCGGGGTGCAATTGGGTTTACCTTATGTATGATTTTATCAAAGGAGATTATACGAAAAGGAATATCCGGATTTTTAAAAAGCGGGTAGGCCATTTCGGTAAGTTCAAAGTCCTTATAGTCGTGAATTACCCCACAGAAATTATGTTCCTGAAAATGTTTTAGAAATCCGTAAACCACGCTTTCAGTTTTTCCACTTCCGGCAGACCCAATAATCGAAGCTCCACGTTTGATGTTTTCAATTTTAAAACTTTTCCTATCCGTTTTAAAAGTTACCCGATATTTTTCAGAGGTATTTTGCTTTAAATCCGTTTTATGCAGGAAAACGTAAAATATCGTATTAACCAACAATAAAGGACAACCTAAGTAAAGTACTGCTTTTATCGTATTCTGCGGATAATATACATAGGTTATCAATCCCAAAAGCAGCACCGTATTTAAGAAAAAACCATATTTTGAAAACCGATACAGTCCATAAAATACTGAAGCTGTCAAAATGATAATTAGGAGTATATGTATAGGATTGGCCAGTTGCATATTTGTTTTTCCTTTAGATACCTATTGAACTTGATTTTATAGCGATGTCCACACCACGCCTCAACCGATTGAATACCTTCATTGCCAGCTGTGCTTGTGTAACGGGGATACTTGGTAGCATTGGAATATCACTTTCTTTCATCATTCTAAAGGCGATCGCCCTTTCATTGATGGGCAATTTCATCAGCGATGCAAAATAGATTTTTGGGTTTTTGATAAAATCCTTCCGGGCCCTGTAAGTCTCAGCAAAGTTCCGTTGGTAACTGAATGTTCTATCAAATGTTTTCTCTGCCCGGTCAAAAAATTGATCACGGTCAAAGCCCCGTTTTACATTCTTACCGTGCATCTCGACTTCCGAGGCCTTATGCTTGCTCCCTGGTGAAAGGCTGAAGGTATTGGATGCATCCTTTCTGCTTACGATGATATGGATATGGCTTTGATTTCCTGCCTTTGGCATCCCCTGGACAATTCGCTTCCCGTCCTGTTGGTGCGGGGCTTCCTTTTCCAATCGGTCAACTTTATTCTGCAATAGTTTGATATTGCCTTCAGCTCGCCCTTCTTTAATGTTTCTGATTTCCGTTTTGAGCTGCAATATTTTGGTAGCAGAGGGTTGATTTTCCCTAATCTGCCAATCCGTACCCTTAAAAGTTCGTTGGTGTTCTATTTTTGCGTAATATTTTATATCATCGATGTTAATCGGTCTTCCGTTGATTTCCCTATTGAAGGATGCCACATAGTCCTTCATCAGTTCACGGGTGTATCTTTTTAGATCCTCGCTATTGTTCTGTAACCGGTTCAGTTCATATTTGGAAGGGCTGACCGTAATCGAATAGAATTTCGGTTCGGTCTTTTTGAGTTTGGCGCCATTTCCATCAATTTCCTTTACAACTTCATCCGCTGATATTTCATCATCATATTGATTGAAAAAATGTTCCATACCTGCCTGTTCCAGACCTTGGTTTTCCTTCTCCAGATAGCCCACAAAATCCGCTGAACTTGGCGAGTAATTGTTCCCTAATTTTTGAGGTGTGATGGTAATGTACATAGCTCTAAAAATTACAGTTCGCTGCTCCCATTTAGCTTTTCCCGAAAGCGTACCTCCTTCTTTTCTTCAATGATTTTCTTTTCCAAAATCAACGGTTTCTTTTTAGATTCCTCGGTCTGGAAAAGGCATTCCAACATTGCCACTGTGGGTTTGGTCTGGCTCTTTTCCATATCCCGCATTATGGCAATTACCGCATTAATACGTTTCTTCAGGGAAGCTTCGATTGTCCTTCCCGTAGGTCCTAGTTTTTCCATTGGAGAAATCTCATTATAGAAAAAAAAGTCAAGCATTGTTGCCATTGCTTCGGAGTGTGATTTGAAGTGTGTTCTTGAAAATTCCTGAAAACGTTTTGCCGTTTCCTTTTTGAACCTAATGCCGATAAATGAGTCCATAATTCGCCGATTTGTCGCAAATCATTCCCTAAAAATGAGCGTTCGCAGGGCATTTGTCGCAAATTGTGGAGGGTTCCGAAATTACAATATTTTCAAGTTGCTGAATATCAGCATTTTGAAAACGAAAAGGAGTGCTTAACATCGCATCGCGTGTTACCCTCTTGCTACTCCTTTTCGTTCGCCACAGGCGAACAAAAATTCCGTACAATTTGGCTAAAAGCCCATTGCCAATTTCAGGGAAAAAATTTCCCGTTATGTAATTTTTCGATGGGCAGGATTATCGGCGAAAGTCAAAAAATGGATACCCCTGCATAAAATTAAATGCTGAATTTCAGCGAAATAAAGATAGGTATTTTTCAACTTATGAGATATAATTTTCTTAAAAAAATAGCTTCTGTTTTTAGAAAAAGTATTAAATTTAAACAGTAGACCTTTCAAGGTCTAAAGAACAAAGGGAAAATTCAGGTAACAGCGAATTTTCCCTTTTTAGTTATTATATGTACCCCTGATAATTCAGGTGTTCTATTCTCATTGTGGTGAATTTTTAAATATTAAACACATAGGTATAACTGTATAAATTACGTAGTGCTTCCTCTTCGATCATGACATCAAAATTGGTGCAATGTTCTTTGGCATACTTCCGAATATCATCACCAAATTTTTGCTCAACGTCTTTTTTGGAACTTTCCAAAAGGCGTTCCTGGGCTCCCCCGTTCAAGTCTGAAAAATTGAGATAGATCATAACAGGTAATTTAAAGGATTCCCTCATCTGCAAAACTGTAATAATCACCATCAGGAGTAAGTATGAGATGATCTAAAATTTTAATGTCCAATAACTCTCCTGCCTTTTTTATCTTCTGGGTCAGTCGTTTATCGGCTTCACTGGGTTGTAAGGTTCCGCTCGGATGGTTGTGAAGTAAAATTACCGCTGTTGTTAAGCTCTTTAACAATACGGCAAATAAGATGCGGACATCCACTAAAGTCCCTGTTATACCTCCGTTGGACACCTCATAAATTCCTTTTACTTTATTGGCATTGTTGAGTAGCATTATTTTAAAGGTTTCGTGCAGTTCAATATTACTTTTATTCCATTGGCTGTAGGCTAAATCTGCCGCGCTTTGGGAGCAGGTTATTTTAGGAAGCGAATTTGCTTTTAAACTTCCGCTGTAACTTATCGTTATTTCATTAACTTTGGTTTTCATATTAACTTAATTTAAAGGGTTAATAATTAGAAGAGGGCGCATCTTTCGACGGTTACGCCCTCTTTAATTTTAAATTAATCGGCTGAATTATTGCCGTTGTTCGTTCCCAACAAAAGGATTTCATTGGCTTCCACTTCAGTAACATAGCGTTTCACACCCTCGTTGTCCTCATAGCTTCGGGATTTCAATTTCCCTGTTACCCCGATTTCCTTGCCCTTTCCGGCATACTTTTCGAT
>NZ_JAVRHP010000114.1:0-8786 GCF_031846505.1 Autumnicola edwardsiae | reverse complement strand
CAAAGGATATACCCGTGCACTGGCCAGGGCAGCAGGTTTTTAGAAAGAGGGCCATTGGCATCATAGCTGCTCCCAGTTACGCTGCCAGCTTTCAAGGACCACAGGATATTTACTACCCAATTTCTCTTCCAGGTTCAATAGCTCATCTTCGGCTACATATTTTGTGACTGCTCTATACACTTTTTTCAGATCTTCATAAACTCCTTCTGATCCTTCGAGGCTATGTATTTAAATGAGTTACGGATTTGGTGTACAATGCAAAGCTGAACCTGAGCCTTTGGATAAACACTTAAGATGGCTTTGTGTAAAGCCTTTGAAATTATCTGTACAGGCAATCAGGATCCTGTAATCCACGGTTATGAAGATTGGTTAAAACCTGTAGCCAAAAATTAGCACCTTCACTCTCAGAAATGTACATTCCCAGAATTTCTTTTTTTTCTTCTTTTGTAATACCTAGGATGTTATAAAGTGCTTTATGGGTAATCTTTCCATCCACTTTAACCTTATAATGCATGGCATCAAGCCAAACTTTGATATGATTCGAGATGTCACGGTAGCTCATCCCAAGTCCGTAAATTTCTCCGGGGCAAGCCCAAGGAGCATTTTAGTGGAACACATTTTTAAACTTTATAATATTTACTAACGAGATAAGTCTCGGGGTATTTATTCTATGGAATAAAGACCGATAATTTTTTTTGAGAGATTATCCGCCAGAATGGTCTGTCGCTTCTTAACCAGTTCCGGTTGGAAGCTGCTTTGACGGTCTTCAGGGGTTTCAATATCAAAAAATCCAAAGCCACTCTTAAGCTTTTTCTTTCCCTTGCAATTACGCTTATTCCCTTTGGAGCGTTCATCACTATCTAAATGGGAATCTATTTCAGCCTCAAGGGCTCTCTCAATGACGTTCCTTAGCATCGGTGCAAAAGCACCGTCTGCACCAAAAAGGCTCTTACCAGACATGAACTGGTAAAGCACCTTCTTCTCGAATTCTTGTTGTTCTTTTGTGGTCATAATTCTATCTGAATGAAATTAATTAATAATGCTACTCAGACAGAGTTTATTTTACACCCTCGTTTTTGCAAGAGTGGGATGATTCCCTGGGGTTGAACTTGAATTACTTCTTCTTCTATTTGGGCTAAACTCATTATTTTTGAATTTTAGGACGGGTATTTTTTAATTGGCTTTAAGGTATTGGATCCAGTGTCCTGCGATTTTCTTTTAGGTTTGTACCTTACTTCACTAAATATTTCGGTAAATCTTTTACATTCTCGCAGCATAATTGCTCTAAAACCTGTTGCAGTTGCATTTTTAACATGGAAATAGTATGGTCTCCTCCTTCATCACCCAAAGCGCCAACGCCATACATAAAAGACCTTCCCAAAAAGCTGAAATCGGCACCACTGCTCATTACCCTGGCTATATCTGGTCCTGAGCGAATGCCACTATCCATCATAACTTTGATTTGATCCCCATATTTTTTGGCAATTTGGGAGAGAGGTTTTATAGTAGATTCCCCGGCATCCAATTGACGTCCACCGTGATTTGATACAATAATACCATCGAAACCAAGACGGATAGCTTCTTCAGCATCCTCATCTGACACCACTCCTTTTAGCACCAATTTACCTTTCCACATATCTCGTATTGGCTTTATTTTTTTTGCGTTAAGCCTTCCGGAAAAGGTTGCATTCATCCATTTTCCCAATTGCTTAATACTCATCCCATCCTTCATATAAGGCTTCATAGTAGCGAAATTCGGAAAACCATGTTTTAACGTTTGGGTTGCCCAGGTTGGTTTCCCCAGCACCTGCAATACATTTCTTAAATTCATCTGTGGCGGCATGGCAAGACCATTCCTAATTTCCTTTGGGCGATACCCAAAAGTGGGTACATCACATAAAATTACAAGAACAGGTATCTCTGCTGCTTCAGCTCTTTTAAGGATATCTTCGCGCAACCATTCTTCCGTGGGGTGATACAACTGAAACCACGCCCGCCCTTCAGTTAATTCACTTGCCCGTTCAATGCTTGTGGTAGTTACTGTACTCAATATAAAAGGTATGTTGTGCTTTAGGGATGCTTTCGCCAATATTTCGGGGGCGTTTGGCCACATAAGACCCTGCAAACCAATAGGAGAAACTCCAAATGGCGCATCGTACTTTATCCCAAAAAGTTTAGTTTCCAGTTTGGAATTATTATAATTTTTAAGATATCTGGGTTTTAGTTGTATCTCTCTTATCTCATCGGTGTTGCGGCGAATATTTATATTCTCGTTACAGCCACCGTCCAGGTATTCAAAGGCAAATTGCGGCATTCGTTTCTTCGCCCGCTCGCGCAGGGATTCAATAGAAGGATATTCTGTATTAAAAGGGAAGGCCATATTTTCTTATTCTTAATTAAATAATAAAGGCATCAGCTTTGTCATTCTGTAATTTTCCTTCAAAAACTTAGATTTCACCTTTTTATTGGAGATCACCATAGCAGCACCTAATGCCGATCCTAATGGACAATGGGTAGATAGCACCTTAAATTCACTAAAGTGATGAGCCATGAGTTTCATAAAAACATCATTATCTGTAAATCCGCCGTCAATATAAATAGTCTTAATTTCAGATTTTCCAATAGCTTTTCGAATGGTCCGGATCTGTAGTTCCATTAATTCTATCATAAGTTGATGATAAGCTTCTTCAAAGGTTTCAAAAGGTTCCAGATCTGTTTTTTCAAGCTTCTTGCGTTGAAGAGATATTCCTTCAAATTTGAAATAAATGGATTGTTTTTCAATAAGCATTAAATATAATTCTTTATTGAACTTCACGTCTCTGTGATAACCATATTCTTTCTGGTAATAATCTCCCAACATTTCCACCTGAAGTCTATATTCATTTCCCATAAAAAAACGGGAGGCTTTCACCGGCTTTCCATCTACTCTTAAATAATTCAGGCAGTTGTGCTTAATATCTTCTTTTGATAATTTATCCTCGCTAAATGGATTTAAAGCGATGCTCCAGGTACCTGTTGACAGTAATAAAAATGGTTTTTTCTTACTTAAGATATAAGGGAGTAAAGCAGAGGAACTGTCGTGAATACCTACACCTATTTTAAGCTTTTGTCCATTATAAGAAGTTTTAAAAGTGGCAGAGGTAGGTACAATAGGAGCTAAGATCCTGTCAATTCCTTCTGCAAAAACCCAGTCATGGTAGTCATTTTTATTATAATCCCACAAGCTGGTATGGCAGCCAATACTAGTAAAATCACTAACATAGATCCCGGTAAACAAGTACGACAGATACTGAGGCAGATGTAAGCTGTATCTAATTTGACTAAAAACTTCAGGACTCTTTTTTTTCAGCCAGTATAATTGCATCCCGGAATTCAACATGCCTCCAGATTGAGGTGAAGCTGTTTGAGTAGCTAAATCAAGCCCATCACCGTAGGTGCCGTAAAATTCATCTAATATTGGTTTCTCTATAGGTTTGGTATAATTATATAACGGAGTAAGCACATTACCTTGGTAATCTAAATGAACAAAACTGGCTCCATAAGAAGAAAAATTTACAGCTTTAATCTGATATTCATCCTTTTCGAGAATAGCATCAAATGTAGATTTTATCCACTGTTGAAGCGCTTCAAGATTTTCAGCAGGAAAACCATCCTCATCTTTGGTTTCCGGCAAATGGGTGTAATTACGAAAGATCTCTTTGTAGTTCTTGTCAAAGAGAAAGAATTTTTTATTAGTCTTCCCAATATCAAAAACAGCTGTAACTTTTGTTTTGGTCATTATTCAAATTATAATCCGGTTGCTTTTGTTTGGGATCCTCTTTCTTTAATTAAGGCATCTCTTACTCCAAAACTGCGATAAACCTGCAAAGGGTTTATTGCCGCACCCGACTTTTCACGGGCAGCTTTTAAAACAGGCCGCACATCTGTTCTATAAGCATCCTGTAAAATTTCCTGACATTTCACTACATCGTTTTCCTGTTGGGCTACTTTTAAAGACTCCTGGTCTACTAAAAGTGCTTGGGCGTAAGCAATAAGGATCGCTTCCAAAGATTGCAACAAATCCTCCAGAGGATCTTTGGTGTTATGGCTTGCATCTATCATCCAGGCAAGGTTCGGATTTTGCGGGTTATTTTGCATTCCGTACACCAGTTCATTGAAAATAAGGAATAATGCGTATGGTTTGATGGCGCCAACTGTGAGATCATCATCACCGTATTTACTGTCATTAAAATGAAAACCACCTAGTTTTCCTTTAAACATTAAGGTAGCGACTATTTGCTCGATATTGGTATTGGGAAGATGATGTCCCAGGTCAACCAAAGTATAAGCTCTTTCCCCACATGCATTGGCAAGCATAAAGGATGTACCCCAGTCCTGGATAATTGTACTGTAAAAATTAGGTTCATAAGGTTTGTATTCAATGAACATTTTCCAATCTTCCGGCAACCCATTATAAATGGATTTTAAACTGTTTTCGGTATTTTGTAGTGCAGTTTGAAAATTTGCCTGTCCCGGAAAATTAGCGCCATCTGCGAGCCAAACCGTTAAACTTTTGGAGCCGAGTTCTTTACCTATTTTAATTACCTCCAGGTTATGCTGAATAGCATAATTCCTTGAATCTTTCCTGATGTTCCCAAGGGAACCGAATTTATATGAAGCTTCTGCACCATCCTGGTTCTGGAAGGTATTGGAGTTCATAGCGTCAAAAGCAATTTCGTGACTTGCAGCCACTTCTTTAATTGCTTTAATGTCCTTTGGAATATCCCAGGGAATATGCAGGGAAACTGCTCCTGCAGATCTTGTTAAGGCATGTAAAATTCCTATATCATCTAATTTCTGTTCTAAAGAAGCAGGCTCACCGCCATAGGAAAACCTGCCAAAACGTGTTCCCCCTGCCCCCAATGCCCAACTGGGAACAGCAACCTGAAAATCGGCAACTTTTGAGACTATATCATCAATAGAAACATCCTGTTTTGCACATCTGTTTTTCAGAAAATCTAATTCTGCAACATAGGAATCTCCTTGGTTTTTATTAAAATCTGAAATTTTATCAGGGGTTATCTTCATCTTATAAGTGGTATTACAACTAAAAACCTCACTAATTCTGGAAACCAGCGAGGTTAATTGGCTAATTAAAACTATCTTACAAAAGCATTGGCCATTCCACCATCTACATTGATGGTATTACCTGTACTTTTATCTAATATTCCCACATAGGCAAAGACGCCTTTAGCAATATCTTCAGGAAGTATAATTTCCTGTAACAGGTTTCTCTTTGCGTAATGCTTTGGCAGCTCCTCCACATCTATACCGTATGCTTTAGCACGACCTTCTGCCCATTCACCTTCCCATATCTTACTGCCTACAATCACTCCATCGGGATTTACAACATTTACTCGTATTTTGTCTCCACCAAGTTCTGCGGCAAGCAGACGTGTCATATGTTGTTGTGCGGCTTTTGCTGTACCATATCCTACATTATTAGGTCCGGAAACTAGTCCGTTTTTACTAGCAATATTTACTATATCACCGCCAAATCCTTGTTTTTTCATAATAGCGACTCCGTACTGGGCCATTAAAAATTGCCCTTTTACAAGGACATTTTGTAATAAAGCCCAATCTTTTAAAGTTGTATCTTCAAGAGATTTGGAAATTGCCAATCCGGCTGAATGGACAATAATATCAACCCCACCAAAGGCCAGGCTTGCTTGTAAAAAGGCTTTTTCTACAGAATCTTCTTTGGTAACATCACAAACCGCACCTGCTACTTGGTCTTTTTTATAAGATTTAATGGCTTCTTTTAATGCATCTTCAGTTACATCTGTAAGCACAACATTTGCTCCTTCAGCAACAAGCTTATCTGCAATTGCTTTTCCAATTCCTCCTGCCGCGCCTGTTACTATGGCTACCCTTCTTGAAAGGGGTTGTTCTGAAGGCATTCTTTGTAATTTCGCTTCTTCCAGGAGCCAGTATTCTATATCAAAAGCTTCCTGCCTTGGGAGGGAGGTATATTCTGTAATAGCTTCCGCACCTCTCATCACATTAATTGCATTGATGTAAAATTCACTTGCTACCCTTGCTGTTTGCTTGTTTTTTGCAAAACTAAACATTCCTACTCCGGGATAAATAATGATCACAGGATTAGGATCCCGCATTGCCGGACTATTACTATGCTTGCAATTCTCGTAATACTCTTTATATTGTTCCCGGTACTTGTCAAAAGCAGGTTCCAGCTTTTTGAATGCTTCATCTGTATTAGAAATATCTTCAGAAGTGTCAAGATTCAGGATCAAAGGTTGAATTTTCGTCCTTAGAAAGTGATCAGGACAGGAAGTTCCCATAGGAGCAAGTCTTGCAAGGTCATTACTATTAATAAACTCAAGAACCGTATCATCATCTGTATAATGTCCTATCATTTTATTCTCTGAAGAGGCGAGACCCCGCAATAGTGGGATCAATTTTGCCGCTTTATCTTTTCTTTCAGCAGAGGGAAGGCTTTTTAATTTTTGCCCGCCAAAACCCTCTCCGTTTTGCTTTATCTTATTCTCAATATATTCTGAAGCTGTTTCAATTACCTCCAGGCTGTTAAGGTAACATTCATAAGAGGTCTCTCCCCATGTAAACAAACCGTGGCTTCCTAACACGATCCCTCTTATTCCGGGATTTTCTTCCAGGCATTTTTCAAGTTGCAACCCCAGGTCAAAACCCGGTCGCTGCCATGGCACCCAGCCCATGGTGTTACCCCAAATTTCCTGTGTTATCTTCTCACTGTCTTTTGCAGCAGCTACTGCTATTAAAGCGTCCGGATGCAAATGATCTATATGTTTAAAAGGTAATAAACCATGCAAAGGAGTGTCAATTGAAGGGGCTTTGCTATTAAGATCATAAATACAGTGATAGAAAAGTCCCACCATTCGGTCTTCATCTTCGATCCCTCTATAAACATTTTTTAAATTTCGTAATCGATCAGTATATAACCCGGCAATTCCTTCCCTTGTTAAAGTCCCAATATCTCCTCCTGAACCTTTTACCCACATTACCTCAACCTCATCATTAGTAAGCGGATCTCTTTCTATGGTTTTACAACTGGTATTCCCGCCACCGTAATTGGTGATTCTTAAATCTGATCCCAAAATGTTCGACCTGTAAAGAAAAAGGGCCACCTGGTCATCACCAAGCTCTTCCGCCTTTTTTTCCTCCCAGAGGTAGTCTACGTATTGAAAAGTTTTTTCCATTTTATAACATTTAAGATAGTATTGTTCATTCAAAAATATATTTTTATTTCATGCTCCGCATCCTGTAGTGTACTGCTATAAAAAATTCAATTAACGTTTTTTTAACCCAATTCTATTATATATATTTAGGTCCAAAGTCTAAATATCTTTAAATCAATGACTCAAACGTTTGACATAAAAATAAATGAAGCTTCCCGGATCCCGAAATATAAACAAATAGTAGATTCTATTATTAATGATATTTCAAAAGGGAACTTAAAAGTAGGAGAAAAAATCCCTTCGATTAATGAATTGAGCGAAATATGTTATCTTTCTCGGGATACTGTGGAAAAAGCTTATAAACAACTTAAGGAACGTAAAATAATCATTTCTGTTAAAGGAAAAGGTTTTTATACAGCTAAAACTGATTTGATTATAAAGGTTAATGTACTGTTTTTAGTAAATAAACCTAGCACTTACAAAATGATGATCTATGATTCTTTTGTTAAATCCATGGGTGTGAATAGCCACGTTGATCTTTCTGTTTATCATTGTGATGAAGGGTTATTTATACGTACCTTGGAAAGAAGTATCGGAGGCTATGACTACTATGTAGTAATGCCTCATTTTAAAGATGGCAAAATGAATCATGTAAGTTCTACCCCTGCTGTCTTGAAAACTTTAGAACGTATACCTAAAGATAAATTAATAATTGTGGATAATTCCAAACCTGCTATAAAAGGAGACTATGGTTCTATTTTTCAAGATTTTGAAGAAGACATTTTTAATGCATTGAAAGAAGGATTACTAAAATTGAAAGGATACGAAAAAATTATTTTGGTATATCCAAATAAATTCACCTATCCTTATCCACGCCGCATTCTTTTGGGATTTCGTAGATTTTGTATTGAACATAATTTTGATTTTGAAATTTTAGAGGAAATCTATGAGGATATGGAGCTACAAAGTAAAGATGTGTATATTACTATTAAAGAAAGGGATTTGGTAACTCTTGTTCGCCAAATTCGGACAAAAAAGCTGGTTATGGGAAAAGATATGGGAGTAATTTCCTATAATGAAACACCTTTAAAAGAACTGCTGGGCATAACCGTTATTAGCACCAATTTTAAAGCAATGGGGGAAACTGCGGCTTATATGGTCTTGAACAATAAAAAGGAAAAAGTTAAAAATATTTTTAAGTATATTGAAAGGAATTCGGTGTAAAATACTATAAACCTGAGGATTTAGTAGAACAGAGAGCTATTGATTGGTATCTGGGTCTCAAAATTTAATAGCTGTTTTTTTACCTTTGAAGGAGTAATACAATGACGCTAGCCACAGGAAAAAGTAATGTTGAAGAAGAGTCATCATTAAAACTGTAAATGATGAACTTATTAAGAATATCTGCCAAATCGAGCGCCTTATACTTCTTCTTTTAGCTTTCTTGTCGGCCATTTGAAACTTTACTTTCAACTACAACGGTTCCATTATTAAATATCCCATAGCCTCTTCTATCCTGAATGGTTGGCAAATGATATGTTTGATAACAGTATAGTACAGGATGGTAGTAAT
>NZ_JAVRHP010000113.1:0-9254 GCF_031846505.1 Autumnicola edwardsiae | reverse complement strand
TTCTTTTTTCTCTCAAAAATCCATACAAGAAACCCGAAAATGAAAATAACACCCAGAAGGATAAGAATTGCAGAAATAAAGTTCCAGCTTACAATATTCTTAATGTAGTTCCAAATTTCAAGTTCTTTCCTTTTAGCTATACCGGTGTTTGATATAAAATACGGTTGGGAAAAATCCATAATCTGCATCCTGTTATCTGTAACAGTAATAGGATTAATACTAAAATCTACTTCCTTGTTCTGAATCCCGCCGAGTAATTTGTTTAAAGAACTATAGGTTCGGAATTCGTATTCAGCTCCCAATTTTTCGTTTACCAGCTCCCAGGAAGATATACTTAATCCTGAAAAATTTCCGTTTTCTTCTGTAATAAATGGAGGGGCTTCTGTAATGCCAATTATCAACCTCTGGTCTGCAACCCCGGTAGAATCCTGAGCATTACTTGTTGGTGAAAGAATAAAAAAGGTAAGAAACAGGAAAAAAAATAATCTCATATAGAAAAGCTTGTGTTTTACTGCAAGGTAACAAATAACAGGAAGAGCGAAAATTTGAAGGAAATACTAAAACAAAAATCTGTTTATTCTGAAGCAGCTTCTTCTTCGACCACATAATAAATTTCGAGCTTTTTTCTACCGAACTCCCGGGCCTTCTGCGAATCTTTCCCCATATAAATATCTATCTTATTTTTCCACCGGGCATTCATTTTATCTTTCACCCGAAATTCTCCTTTAAATCCTTCAATTTTTACCATTGTGTTGTAGTCCAGTCCTCTTCGTATCAAATCCCTGGATACTGCAATAACCTTTTGACCGGGTTTTAACGTGTCTCCCCAGGCGGTAATGTTCGCATCTCCTTCGCCCTGGTAATCCAGAGAGTTATAGGCTGAAGCGGTTACAGATAAAGTGTCCCAATTCACATCGGGTTCATTATTCATAAAATCACAAGCTGAAAAACTTGCTACCCATGTAAGTAAAATAATTCCTAAAACCGATTTCAGGAACAGGGATTTCAAGTTTTTCAGCTTTTTCATAATCTTGATTTTTACAGACTCCAGCCGTCCCGGTAGTCCCGTTTTACAAATTTATTCGCTTCATCCAGGTTGGTCACCCGCATGTTATCTGCATCCCAGATCATCTTTATATCCCTTCCCGGATAATTGTACCTGGTTTGCCCCTCATCATTTTGATAAGGTTTTCTAATATCCACACCTCTTAACGCCAGATTGGCAATTAAAAGTGTTTCTGTAAGAGGGCCTGCAATTTCAAAAGGCGAACTCATCTTTTTATTTCCGTACCCGGCAATTGCTCCTTCCACCCACTGGGCGTAGTGCCCGCTCTCACCTCCCGGCACCCGCTCGATTTTCTGCGGAACGTTGACGGTCTCTGTTCGTGAAGTTGGCAGCAACCTGGGGTCACGGCCATAAGTACTGCACATCATTTTTCCTTTTGTGCCTATAAACAGTACTCCGTTCCCACCATCTCC
The DNA here is from genome assembly GCF_031846505.1 of Autumnicola edwardsiae. Taxonomy (NCBI): domain Bacteria; kingdom Pseudomonadati; phylum Bacteroidota; class Flavobacteriia; order Flavobacteriales; family Flavobacteriaceae; genus Autumnicola; species Autumnicola edwardsiae. The sequence goes on along the minus strand of NZ_JAVRHP010000113.1, from coordinate 7,775 downwards.
AAAAGTTTCATTGGGACCTAATTCTTCAGGACGTGTAGGTTTTATTCCGCCATCCATCCAGTGCATTGTAACGTCACCATCTGTCTTTTCGTTTTCAGGAAAAGTCATAGTCACGTGACTTGAAGGAGGGCAACTTTCAGGAAAATATCCTCTTTGGAATTCATCTACATACACACTTCCCACACTACATTGTACATCTTTAGGATATTTGAGATCCAAAACCCGGTACGGAGGTTCAATTAAATGGCAGCCCATGTCACCCAGTGCACCTGTGCCGTAATCCCACCAGCCACGCCAGTTGAAGGGAACCAACCCGCTAATGTATTCTTTATAGGGAGCTGTTCCTAACCATAAATCCCAGTCCAGCTCTTTTGGTACAGAAGCATTTCCCTGCTCCGGCCATGGAATTCCCTGCGGCCATACCGGCCGGTCTGTCCACACGTAAACGGTATGTACTTTTCCTATAAGATCTGCATCATACCACTCCATCATTTTTCTCACTCCATCCCCAGATGCTCCCTGGTTTCCCATTTGAGTTACTACCCGGTTTCGCGTGGCACCTTCAGTTAACTTTCGGGCTTCATAAATATCGTGCGTTAATGGCTTTTGAACATATACATGTTTTCCCAAATCCATGGCCGCCATTGTTTGTACGGCATGGTTGTGATCTGGTGTAGAAATGGAAACAGCATCAAAATTCTTGGACTCCTTGTCCAGCATTTCCCTGTAATCCTTGTAATACTTCGCTTTCGGAAAACGGGCAATGGAATCGGCCGCGCGGCGGTCGTCCACATCACACAAAAAGCCAATATCGGCTTTTCCGGTTTTGGCGAAGTTATGGATGTCACTTTCACCTTTACCACCTACACCTATTCCTGCTACTACCAGTTTATCACTGGGAGCAAGAAAACCGGGACCACCCATAACATGTCTTGGGATAAAAGTAATTCCTGCCGTGGCAAGTGCAGTACTTTTTAAAAAATTTCTTCTGGAGTTTGGGCTGGATGCCTCCTTTTTCTTCATGGAACAGCGTTGTATAGATGTTAGTAATTTCTCAGTCCATTTTCATTTGCTTTAAATGAAATTCAGTGACTAAACCGTATGAAATGTTAAATAAGCTCTTCAAATTATATAAAAAAGTTAAGGTTTCCAACTTATTTGCCATAAAGACTGTGATGGTTTGGAAGTCCTTTAGATAAATGTACCTTTGCAAAATTAAGTGGCTGAAGATTAAACAGAAGCCAATTTTATAATTGTAAAACAAAGATATGAGTCAAGTAAAACAGAATGACACGGTAAAGGTACATTACACTGGAAAACTATCTGACGGACAGGTATTTGACAGCTCTGTGGAAAGAGGTGAGCCTATAGAATTCACTCTTGGACAGGGGCAGTTGATCCCAGGTTTTGAAAAAGGCCTTATCGACATGCAACTCAACGAAAAAAAGACTGTAAACATTCCTAAGGAAGAGGCTTATGGAGAGCCAAGGGAAGAGCTGGTACAAGAAGTAGAGAAAAGCCAGTTACCTGAAGATATAAAGCCTGAAGTTGGAATGGGACTTGTTTCCAAAAGCCCTGACGGAAGAGAGATGAACCTTGTAGTTAAGGATGTAAAAGAAAATTCTATTGTTGTGGATGGTAACCACCCACTTGCAGGAAAAGACCTTGTTTTTGACCTGGAAGTTGTGGAGATCAAGTAATCCTATAACAACATTTTATATTATTGAAGCCCTGCATCTTGCAGGGCTTTTTTTATTCGGTTTGCAACATTAAAAAAGGGTTAAGGTTATTGTAATTGTTTGGCTTTTACCAGATGTCTTTTTAACTTATTGAAAACTAAAAAAGTAATTATGAAAAGACATGCAACTGCCGTGTGGAACGGTTCTATAAAAGAAGGAAAAGGAAAAATTAGTACCCAAAGCGGAGTATTGGATCAAACCCAGTATTCTTTCAAAACCCGTTTTGAAGACGGAAATGGCACAAACCCCGAAGAACTGATAGGTGCAGCACATTCCGGATGTTTTGCAATGCAGTTATCCGCTTTTCTTGGAGAAGAAGGTTTTACTGCAGACACCTTATCTGCAAAAAGTGAGATTACTTTTGAAGATGGTACCATCAAGAAGTCCCACATTACGCTACATGCAAATATTCCTGATATTGAAAAGGATAAATTTGAAGAATTAGCAAATAAAGCCAAGGACAATTGCCCTATTTCCAAACTTCTTGATACCGAAATCTCCCTTACGGCAAAACTCGAAAATTAAAGAAACTGAATTTCTAATTTAAAAAGGAAGATGATGGCGACGAAAGATTTAAATTTTGAAACTTTTTCACAGGACGCACACGAATATATGAACTACCTCGCTCAGGAGCTGGGACATCCACAGGAAAAGAGCAGGGTCTTAAAAATATGGCGCGCGGTAATGCATACGTTGAGGGATCGTATCCATTTAGGGGAATCACTTCAGTTAATAGATCCTTTAAACGCTATTTTAAAGGGTATTTATGTTGAAAACTGGAAGTTTTCAGAAAAGCCACCGTTGGAATATGACACTCTGGAGGAGATGAAAGATGAAGTTAAAAAGCTTCAGAAGTTTTATGGAGAAGATGATTTTCCGTGGAAAAAACCTACGGAAGAAATTATCCTTATAACCCTAAACTCTCTCCAAAAATTTATGGACAAGAGCCAGTTAGAGCATATAAGGGGGCAAATGCCCAAAGAGATTAAAACGTTTCTTGAAGGTAAAATTTAAATGAGAGATATACTTTTAAAGAGGTTGCCCAAAACTGAATATTCTGTTTTTGGCAGCTTTTTTATTTTTCAATCATTTGCAGTGTAGCCTTCAGACTATCGAAAATTGCCATTTTCAGCCTCTCATCCATTTTGTTATTCTGAACAAACTTCTGATTCACTTCCAGTTCAATTCCTGAGTAATTATTGGGGAAATTTGATCTCAGAAACGTGGTAAGTCCATCAGATTTGCCCAGATAAGGATAATTAAACCTGATTTTTAATTCCGGATTTTCCTGTTGAAGACGTTTTTTAAGTAAAGTGCAAAATTCTTCTTCCGCAGACCTAGCGGGATCAAATAAAAGGCCAATATCGGCATCCCTTATTTCTCCATCCAACTCTGGAGTAAAACTATGTACCGAAAAATGCACTAACCTCTCCCCTTTTTCTATAAAATCTTCAATTTTTGTGGCTACAGATTCCCGGTAAGGAAAATAATACTGCTCCAGGACTTCCTGCTTCTCCTCATTTGTTAATTCAGCACTGAATTCTGAAAAAAGCTGGGGATGATTTTCAGAACGGTTTACTTCGACCAACAGCCGACTCGTTTTTTGATAGGCACCAAAATTTGCCAATCCCGAAACTGCTTCAAAAAGATCAAATGCTCCGGGATCATATCCGCGGTGCGTATTTAAAACTTCTTCTGCTCCAGCGAATAAATGCGAATATTCATCGGGAATTGCATTAAATGCATGTTCACAGGTTAAAATTAGTTTCATGGTTTAAAAAATTTGTTTTCAGCAAGACAAAACGCCAGATTCCTGTAGGTTTTTTCAATATTCTCTTCTGAAAAATCCTGCCGGAGGGATTTTAGAATTCTTGTAGAGAGACTTCCGTTCTCCAGGATAAATTCAATATTTTCTTTATGCTTTACTGAAATTCTGGATTCCACCCTTCTAAATAATTTCTTCCATAGCTCAGCAGCCGTAGCATTTTCCTGAAGATCAAAAACATCAAGATAAGCCGCATTGCTAATTTGGCAATTTTCGGCATCCCTTATTACGCCGTTAAAAATCTGCAACAAATCCTCTTCATGCCACTTCTTCTGATCTTCCAGTGCGATAAGCTCCTCGCTTACCAGTAACTTCAAAACTTCAATAATAAGAACAGCAACGGCAACATCGGCTTTTGGACATTCCTGAATATCAATCACCCTTATTTCTATCGCATTCCTGTCAAACCTCGCGATCGCACCGCGGGAGTTCAGGAAATGGTGATCCAGAATATGCTCTGTATCATGCGGTTTTATTGCTTTATTAATAGGCATGAAAATTTTCTCGAAATATTCATCTCTGCTAAAAACCTGTTCCGGAATTATTTTCCCCGCCATTTCAGGAATTTCCTTTTGATTAGTTTTATAAACTTCCATCCGACTGTCTAAAAATCCGGTGCTTTTTCCGTCAAAAATAGGAGAACTGGCGCTTAATGCGGGAATAATTGGAAGCAACAATCGTACTGCTGCGTGCAATTTTTCAAATTCAGTATCATCAAAAAACGGCAAATTAATGTGCATACTTTGCACGTTGCTCCAGCCATGCCCGCGACAGTCAAAAATCCGGTTGTAAAGGGCATAAATCTTACTGTAGTTATGCTGCCACAGCTGTGTTTCCGTTCCAGGATTCATTAAAGGGTGTGCCGCAGTGGGCAGTAATTCAGAATCAAACTCCTTCAGCAAAAGGTTGATTTCCCGGATGTTTTCAGAAAACTTTTCGGAAAGATTATCAAGATCGGCGGTCGGGCCGTTGGTTTTTAACTCGAGCACGTGTGCTACCAGCTCATTGCTCCACTCGATTTCACCATTAGAAACATCTGAAGTAAGTTTCCCGTTTTTCTTTGTTAAGAGCTTATCTACTATTGGATTTACCTTAAAAGTGTTTGAATTAACCAGCATATATTCCAGTTCGATCCCAAAAACTTCAAATAAACGGTAACTCATATTTCTCCTTTTTTAAGCCTGCTTTTTAACGCAGATAAAATTTCGATATAAACCTGATCTCCGTAAAAAGCGTCTTCCACACCAAAGTCGATGTTAGGATTGTCGTTAATTTCTATCACCATCGGCCTCTTATTTACTTCCTTAATATCGATTCCGTAAAGACCTTGTCCCATTAATTTAGCCGATTTTAGAGCCATCTCGAGGATCTTTGGAGGAACTTTTTCTATAGGAAGACAATCTGCATTTCCATCCTGATCGTCTTTTTTCTTGGCATCCCAATTGTAAATTTGCCAGTGCCCTTTGGCCATATAATACCTGCAGGCAAAAAGCGGCTTGTTGTCCAGGATTCCTATGCGCCAGTCGTAATCTGAAGGAGAAAATTCCTGCGCGATCACAAGATCTGACTTTTTAAGCATTTGCTGTACCAGTTCCTTATATTCTTCTTCTGTACCGGCTTTTTTTACTCCAAAGGAAAAAGTGGAATCGGGAGATTTTAGAACTACCGGCAAACCTGTAATTTCCAAAACCTGGTGTGTATTGGCCTTATGCACAATAACCGTCTTTGGAGTGGCAATTCCGGCATTTTCCAGGGCTTCTGCCATAAAAACCTTGTTACAACATTTAAGGATAGCATCGGGATAATCTACCAACGCGATACCTTCCTGCTGGGCTTTTCTTGCAAAAGCGTAAGCTTCATTATTAACTTCGGTACTCTGGCGGATAAACAACGCGTCAAAAGCAGATAACCTGGAGAGATCTTTGGGAGAAACGACTTCTACATAAAAATTCATTTTTTCAGCCAGTTCTACAAAACGTTTTATGGCTTTGGAATTGCTTGGCGGTGCAGGATCTCCCTGCTTTACCAAAATGGCAAGGTCATATTCGGCTATATTCTGTCGCGGAGTATCATAGCGTTTTTTCGAAAAGTACTGAGCAGCGAAGTGGTGCATACTCTCCTTATGGTCTTCGGGAATTTCAGCTTCAGAAATTGCTTTAATGCTCTTGATATTCCATTTAATAGTACGCACAAAATTTACCCTTAAAAAAGGAATCTGAAAATGCCTGTAAAACATGGCGCTGAGTTCCTTATACTTCTGGGCAACATTCTGTCCAAAGTAGATACTCAGCGTAAACTCTGAAGCTTTAATACTTTTTAAACTCTTCTGGATAACATCTTCAAACTCTTCAGAAACAATTTTCACCAGTTTCGGCTCCCGCAGGTCTACGATATTTTTGACGGTAGGAATAGCCATATGGCCCCTGGCTTCAGCTAAAAGTGATACATAATAACCCTTGCTCTGGTAGGAATAATCCTTGCAAAGATTAAAAATACGAGCTTTTTTTAATTTCGAATATTTGGGGTTTGTAAGGTAGGATTGCGCAGAAATAATCTCCACGTTCTCCGAAAGCACTGCCCAGTTTTCGGGATGATTTACAACAATATATTTATTCATTAAAGAGTAGAAAGTTTATCCAAATGTAATCGAAAAACGGATAGCTTAAATAAGTTTTTTTAGCCTCTATGTTAAGAATTTAGCCAAAAAAAAGGCTCGTGCAAAACGAACCTTTTTTTACAGTTTATTTCTTATAATTAATGAAACGGAAATGGGGATCCATATGAAATAAATTTTATTCACCCTGGAAGGTATGCCTTAAAATGCCAATTTTCGTATCTTTGTTGCTCTTCTGAAATATGTTTAATGGTTCTTCTTTCGTTTCTTTTTGTCCCACCATACGTAGGCAATAAAAAGCACCAAACTTATAATAGAACCCCACAGCAGTCCCGTTTTTAGGCCGTCTGTACTTCTCCCGATAATTGCAATAAATAGAGTAAGGGGTGCGATACCGGCTAAAGTAGCACCAATAAATTTCCAGTAACCCATTTTAAGGATTCCACCTACAAAACTAATGGCATCATTGGAAAGGAAAGGATTTAACCGGGTGATAAAAATGGCCCAGAATCCATAATCATCCAGAAAATCGGCTACCTTTTTCTCTGATTTTTCTCCGATAACTTTTTCTACAATCACAGGACCAAAATACCTTCCAATAAAATAACCTACCGAAGATGCCGAAAACACCGCTGCAAAGACAATTACGCTTCCATAAATGGGGCCGTAAGCGACAATAGAAACCACCATTAACAGGATTGTAGGGATTACCAGCAGAAACATTTGTACAATCATTGTTAGGATAAGAACTACAGGGCCAAACCATCCAAACTGGCTCACCCAGTTCTCAATGCGCTCCTGGTCATCACTTGTTAATACGCTCCAGGCTTCGTCCAAAGAATTTTGAACTCCCGGAATTAGAAAATAGCTCAAAACCAAACCAGCAACAATGGCCAGTGAAATATACAAAGGTGCCTTACTTTTTTTTACGCTTGTAGTTTCTATCTGATTACTATCCATGTGTCTAGTTGGTTTCTTTCAATTTTATTTCCAGAATATTGGCAGGCGTGCCTTCGTTGGAAATATACATTTTTCCTGAAGGACTAAAGGTAATACCTTCAGGCTGATTAAAATCGTCTTCGTTTAATGTAATAATTTTTTCAGCATCTCCATTGCTGCTCATAATTAAAATCTTTGGATCCTTACCATCCAATATATAAATTTTACCGCTTTCAGGATGAATAGCAAGGTCTGAAGGACTCATTACCTTGCTTAATTTCTTCTCCTTTATTTTGCTGAAAATTTTATCCTGAAGTTCAATGCGAAAAACGGGTTGATGCCGAAATTTGCCATTTTTAAGGTTGTACTCATAAATTCCTTTTGAAGATTTTTTAATGCCCTTATCTTTTACAGCCAGCAGGATTCGGTTTTGTTGACTGTCCATAAAAATGCTTTCAATATTCTGTTTTGCGCTTAAACCTGTCTCTATAATAGAAACTTCAAATTGAGGTTGCTGAAAATTTTTTACTTCAGTTATAGTTCCATTGCTTTCAACTATGTAAGCAGTACTGCCGTTTAAGGTAATTCCCTCATAATCCCCGCCTCCTCCAAACTTAATTTTCTTTTCAATTTTAGAACTCAGGAGATCATAGATAAA
>NZ_JAVRHP010000112.1:0-9386 GCF_031846505.1 Autumnicola edwardsiae | reverse complement strand
GGAAAAGACTTTGCAGGGGAGTTTGCAATCTGTGAATTTTTAAGTACTACAAAACCTTCATTGGTTAATTGTCCTTTTCCATTTGCACCTCTTACAGCACTTATGTAAAAGGTATTGTTTATCTCGTCTTCTAAAGATTGGCTGTTTTCCCTAAGATCCTCAAATATCTTAAACCCCAAAGTATTAACGAGTAGTTTTATATTCTCCAGAAATTCTTCCATTTCTGCCTGATCAGATTCGGAAATTACAGGGCGGGGAGGGATATTTCCGTTGTCCAGGTCATATCTTTTCACTCGTATCGCAATTTCATATAACCTGCTCTCTAAATATTTTATATGGGCTTTGTTTAAATTTTCATCTTTGCTGACAAAGACAATTGCTTCATTCCAAAAATCCTTAGCAGAGAGGTGCTGAGTTAAGCGCTTATAGATACACTCAGCTTCTCCTATGTATGCGAGTTCTTTGTTCTCCGATTTATCAGAACGCCCAAAGAGGATATATATACCAGTATTCTCCAATTCAGGTCGATCAGAAGAGACTTTTATTTTCTTTCGGGGAATTTTAAAAGCCTTTCCTGTCCAGTTTGAGAGTTCGCAGGTCATCCTGCCGTTGGGCTCTCCATCAACAAGAAATATCTTTATGGTTTTACCAAAGCTTTTCATCTTTTAAATTTTAAGTCTCCGCCACTTGGCTGTTTTTAAAAAGACAACCTTTCAGAATCCAGTTTAATAAATATAAACAGTAGGATCGTAAATCCCCATAATCCCGAACCTCCATAGCTTAAGAAAGGTAGCGGAATTCCAACTGTGGGAAATACCCCTATGACCATTCCAATATTTATCAGGAAATGGATAAAAATAATACCTGCCACACTGTATCCATAAACCCGGTGAAATTGATTTTTCTGCCTTTCTGCAAGAATAATGAGCCGCAATAAAAGCACAACAAAAAGAATAACCAGCAGTGAACTCCCTGCAAAACCCCATTCCTCTCCAACTGTGCTGAATATATAATCTGTATGCTGCTCTGGTACAAAATGCCCCTTGGTCTGAGTACCTTCTGTCCAACCTTTGCCGGTCCAACCTCCGCTACCTATCGCAATTTCACTTTGATTGGTGTTATATCCAATTCCTCGTGAGTCTACTTCCTTTCCCAGAACAATATTGAAGCGATCCCTGTGGTGCTGCTTAAAAACATTCTGAAACACATAATTTACAGAAAGGGAAAATCCAATAGCCAAAAGGCCGATAAAAATATATTTTAGCGCACTTGGCCGCTTTCTTTTGTTAACAAAGTAGAACAAAGTAATTGCGGTTAATGTTCCTGCAATTACCCAGTAGGGGCCAAACAGAAGCGTGGTAATAAAGAGCAAAACAGCAAGAAAACCTAAAAGAATATATTCAAAATGAAGCCCTTCCCGGTACAGCGGAAAAATAAAAGAGAAGTAGACCAGCGCACTTCCTGCATCGGGTTGCATAAGTACAAGAAACACCGGAATTCCAATAATTAAGAAAACCTTCAGTTGATCTGTGAAATTCTGTAACTTAACATCTATCCCGCTCAAGTATTTTGCCACGGCAAGAGCTGTGGCTACCTTGGCAAATTCTGCAGGTTGTATGCTGATTCCTCCAATTACGTACCAGGCGGTTTGCCCTGCGATTGTACTTCCGAAGACAAATAAACCGGCCAGGAATATAATATTTACAGCATAAATAACACTGGAAAAGCGTTGATAGAATTTGGCCTCTATAGAAAGGATTATGATTATCAGCAAAAAGCTGAGTCCAATCCAGAGGGCCTGCTTTCCGTGAACTTCGCCAAGATCAAAAAAAGATGTTGATGTGCCGCTTAAGGAAGCAGAATAAATATTGGCCCATCCAAAAAGTACCAGGGCCAGGTAAATAAGAATTGTTGTCCAGTCGAATCCTACTGAGCTTTTGGCCATACTAACGGTTAATTATAAAAGGTTCTCCGCTTAATGGTTTGGCGTATTCCTCTTCAAGGCTATGGGATAAAATCCAATCTTCCATATCAGTACGGGTAATATTTCCACGAATATATTTTTCTATCATAAGGCTGGCAATTCTTCCGGCATATCGGCTTCCCCAGTACCCATTTTCTACAAATACAGCAATTGCAATTTTCGGATCATTTACGGGGGCGAACGCAACAAATATGGAGTGGTCTGTGAGTTGTGTCCTTTTTCCGTCTATCCTGGTGAAATTTTCTGCCGTTCCTGTTTTTCCGGCAATTTCAATTCCCGGAATTCTAAGGCTTGAAGCTGTACCATTGGTGTAAACCTGATGCATTCCTTCTACTACCGGAATAAAATTTTGGGGATCTATAGTGGTATGGTTCTTAACTGTGAATTTTTCATTTTTAATATTCTGCCCTTCCACCTCTTTTAGTAAATGCGGAGTATAAAACCATCCGCGGTTTGCAATGGTTGCGGTCATATTTGCCAACTGAATTGGAGTTAACAATACTTCTCCCTGTCCTATAGCATTAGATAATGTGGCTGTTGAGTACCATTTGTAGGTGGGATAGTTGTAAATCCTGTTATAATATTCTGAATCAGGGATCTTTCCCGGTCTGCCATTCTGAAGGTCATTCCCTAAGTAATCTCCCAGTCCAAAGCTCTTTAAGTGGGCGTTCCAGGTATCTATTCCTTCCTGCGGAGTAGGGTATTTTTCTATGATTCTTCTATAGACATTTGCAAAATACGCATTACAGGAATTGGCAATTCCCGGCACCATATCCAGCGGACTACGGTGGGCGTGGCATCCCATTTTCCGGCCTCTTCCGTAACTGTAACCATGATTACAGGAGAAGGTATCATCTGTATCCACAACACCTTCCTGAAGGCCTATAAGGGCGTTCATTGTTTTAAAAGGTGATCCGGGAGGATATTCAGCTAAGAGTCCGCGGTCGTAAAGGGGCTGGGCAATGGTATCATACCAGAGCTTCGTGAAATTTTCAGAACGTTTCCGGCCTACGAGCTTGGCAGGATCATAGCTTGGAGCCGTAACCAGCGACAAAATTTCTCCTGAAGATGGCTCTATGGCTACAATGCCTCCGCGCTTATTTTCCATTAATTGTTCGCCGTATGCCTGTAAAGCAGCGTCTATAGAAATGGTTATATCTTTTCCTTTTTCGGGAAGGGTATCGTAAATACCATCCTTGTAGGGGCCAATATCTCTGTTGAACCTGTCCTTCTGAATATGTTTTACACCTTTTACGCCTCTCAGCAATTCTTCATATTGCTGCTCAACCCCTTGCCTGCCCATTAAATCTCCGGAAATATAATAGGGATTGTCATTTACGGTTTTCTGGTTCACTTCAGAAATATAACCCAAAACGTTGGCGCTGTGGTCTACCTGGTAATCCCGCAAAGACCGCTTCTGAATATAAAATCCTTCATATTTGCGCATTTTCTCCTGCAGGTATGCATATTCCCCCTTAGTAAGCTGGGGTACAACAACAGATGGTAGCATGGGAGAATAAATCTTTGCCTTGTCCAGTTTCTTCCCCAGTTGCTCTGGGCTAAGGCTTAAGATCTTGCAGAATTCAGTGGTATCAAAAGGTTTTAAGTTTCTCGGGATCACCATTACATCGTAAGAAGGCTGGTTGGAAACCATTAGTTCGCCGTTACGATCGTAGATATAGCCGCGTTGGGGGTAATCATATACTACTTTAATAGCATTGTTCTGCGATCGCAGGGCAAAAGAAGTATCTACAACCTGTAAATAGAACAAGCGGCCAAGAAAGGCGATTCCGGTGGTAATAATTAATATGTAAAGGAGTACTCTTCTCATCTGTATTTTTTACTGAATAGCGCGAGGCTCAGGAAAACTAAAATAATGGTAAAAAGGCTTGAGTATATAGTCTTTTCCAGGATTGATATAATGTGCTTAAAGCTAAACATTTCCAGCGAAAAAAGTATGAAGTGGTGAATTACAACCATCAAAAAAATATAACTCAGTTTTGCTCCAAAAGGTGTGGCAGAAAGCCGCAGGGTTTGGTGATCATAACTTATTCCAAACGAGAAACGTAAAAACTGTGGACGAATAAAGGCAGCTACTAAACAAGCTGCAGCATGAATCCCGCCACTGTCTTCAAAAATATCAATACTTATGCCAAGGAGAAACGACAGCAAAAGGAATAAGCTCCTGTTTGGATTAAAAGGATAAAGAAGAACAAAAAGAAAATAGAGATATGGATTTATGTATCCTAAAAAATTAATGTTATTGAGTACCAGGACCTGTAAAAAGATAAGGCCGAAGAAACGAGCTATATTTGATAAGGTGCTGCTATTCATTTTGTTCCTTCAGTGCTTCGATTTCTTCCTTGTTCTTATTTTCTATCACATAGACATAGCCAATATTAGTCATGTCATTAAACAGGTTAATGTTGATGGTATAGTAGCTCCCGGTGGCATCCAGGTTAAAATCTTCTATACTTCCAATAGGAAGGCCTTTTGGGAAAATAAGCGAACGCCCCCCTGTAACAATGGTGTCCCCTTTTTTTACAGGTGCCTGTCTTGGCACATCTATTAGCTGAACGATATTTGGATCTTTCCCGTCCCAGATTAAACTTCCAAAGTGATTGGTTTTATTGAGCTGAGCATTGATTTTTGACCGACTGTTTAGAATTGAAATTACCCTGGAAAAATTGGTATTTACACGATCTACAATTCCTATAATACCCTGGCTGGTGACCACCCCATATTCGGGTACAATACTATTGCTCTCCCCTTTGTCTATAGTGAGATAATTGTCAAATTTTGAGTAGTTGTTATTAACAACAGTAGCTGCCCTAAAAAAATAATCGCCATTAAAGGAAGTGGAATCAAGATAGCTTTCTACTGCAGTAGTATCACTTAAATTGGTGAGGATATTCCGCAGTTCCCTGTTCTCTTCAAGAAGCCGCTCGTTGTATTCGTCGAGATGTAAATAGGTCTGTATGTCATTGGCCCAGGAGTAGACACCACCTGTTACAGCGTTTGCAGAACTTATAAACCTGCTTTTGTGGAAAGAATGGGTCTGAATGGTTAAAAATAACGACAGCGCAAGCAGTAATAAGAAAAGAATGTTATTCTTATTCTGGATAAGAAAATTAAATATCTGCTGCATAACACCCTATTTCCCTATTTGATCAATATTCCTTTGTAGCGATGTAATGTTTTTAGGGTTATTCCGGTACCTCTTACAACGGCTCTCAATGGATCTTCCGCAATGTAAACGGGCAAATCTGTTTTTTGTGATAATCTTTTATCCAAACCTCTAAGCATAGAACCTCCACCCGCAAGATAAATCCCGGTATTGTAAATATCTGCAGCCAGCTCTGGTGGTGTTTGTGAAAGTGTTTCCATTACGGCGTCTTCTATACGCAGTATGGATTTATCCAGTGCTTTGGCAATCTCACGGTAAGAAATATTTACCTGTTTAGGTTTTCCGGTAAGTAAATCTCGTCCCTGAACACTCATCTCGTCTGGCGGGACTTCAAGATCTTCAGTGGCAGCACCAATCTGGATTTTTATTTTTTCCGCAGTACGTTCCCCTACATAGAGGTTGTGTTGCGTACGCATGTAATAGACAATATCATTGGTAAAAACATCACCGGCAACTTTAACAGATTTGTCACAAACAATCCCCCCAAGGGCGATAACTGCAATTTCTGTAGTACCACCACCTATATCCACAATCATGTTTCCTTTTGGCTGCATAATGTCTACGCCAATCCCAATTGCCGCGGCCATAGGCTCGTGTATAAGGTAAACCTCTTTCCCGTTTACACGCTCGGCACTTTCTTTTACCGCACGCATTTCCACTTCGGTAATTCCGGAAGGAATACAAATTACCATACGAAGGGCAGGGGTGAACAGCTTTTTCTTTAATGCCGGGATTTCCTTGATAAACATTGTAAGCATTTTCTCACTTGCGTCAAAGTCAGCAATTACTCCATCTTTGAGTGGGCGTATCGTCTTGATGTTTTCATGGGTTTTACCCTGCATCATGGCGGCTTCTTTTCCTACTGCCGTAATTTTTCCTGAAGTCCTGTCACGGGCTACTATGGAAGGACTGTCCACCACAACTTTATCATTATGGATAATAAGTGTGTTTGCGGTCCCTAAATCTATTGCTATTTCTTCAATGAGAAAATCAAAAAATCCCATATAATAATATGTGTTGAGGTTTGGTAAATGTACTAAATTAATGTTTGAAATGACGCGTTCCCGTCAGCACCATAGCAATATTATTTTGGCTGCAATAGTCAATACTGTCTTTATCTTTTATTGAGCCTCCGGGTTGTATAACTGCTGAAATTCCGGCATTTCCGGCAATTTCAACGCAGTCCGGAAACGGGAAAAAAGCGTCACTTGCCATTACAGCTCCTGTTAGGTCGAATTTAAATGAATTTGCTTTCTCAATACTGTGGCGCAAGGCATCTACACGGGAGGTTTGTCCCGTACCACTGGCAAGAAGCTGTTTGTTTTTCGCTAAAACGATAGTATTGGATTTGGTGTGTTTGCATATCTTTGAAGCAAATATCATGTCAGATAACTCTTCATCTGAAGGTTTATTCTCTGTCGCAAAAGTTAAATCTTCAATAGCATCTGTAATATTATCTTTCTCCTGAACCAAAACACCATTAAGACAGGTTCTTACCTGGAATTCCGGTAGTTTTGTTTCTTTCTGAACAAGTAAAATCCTGTTCTTTTTTCCTTTTAAAATTTCTTCTGCTTCGGAAGAAAAGGAAGGTGCGATCACCACTTCACAAAATAACTTGTGTATTTCGTCAGCAGTAGCTTTATCAATTTCCACATTACTAATTAAAATTCCGCCGAAAGCGGATACAGGATCGCCGGCAAGTGCATCTATATAAGCCTGGTGAATGCTGTCTCTTTGCGCGAGTCCGCACGCATTATTGTGCTTCAAAATTGCAAAAGTAGGGGCATCACCTTTAAATTCGGCCATTAAATTTACCGCTGCATCTACATCGAGGAGATTATTGTAGGAAAGTTCCTTCCCGTGGAGTTTGTCGAATATTTCCTCGAATTCGCCGAAAAAGGTTCCTTTTTGATGAGGATTCTCCCCATATCGCAATGCCTTTCCCGTTAAGATACTTTCTTTATAGGCAGGAATTTCTGTCTCTGTATTAAAGTAGTTGAAAATTGCCGTATCATAATGAGAAGAAATATTAAAAGCTTTGGCTGCGAATTTTTTCCGGTCTGCAAGACTTGTTTCTCCATTCTTTTCCGTTAGCAATCCTTCAAATTCCTCATAATCGTTTACTGAAGAAACACAAATCACATCCTTAAAATTCTTTGCCGCCGCCCGGATTAGCGAAATTCCGCCAATATCAATTTTTTCAATAATATCCTGTTCTGAAGCGCCGGAAGCTACGGTCTTTTCAAAAGGATACAAATCTACAATCACAATATCTATTTGAGGAATCTCAAACTTTTCCAATTCGCTAACATCACCTTCATTATCCTGGCGGTTAAGGATCCCGCCAAAAACTTTTGGATGAAGTGTTTTTACTCTCCCACCCAGGATGGATGGGTAAGACGTAACATCTTCAACAGGAACTACTTCTATTCCAAGGTCTTTTATAAATTTTTCGGTGCCACCGGTAGAATAAATGGTGATCCCAAGGTCATTTAGTTTCTTAGCAATTGGAGCTAAACCTTCTTTACTGAAAACGGAAATTAGGGCAGATTTAGCTTGTTTTAAGTTACTCATTATGTTGTGTTTGTTAGGGTGGCAAAAGTAAGTAATTCACTCAAAAAAATTAAAGGCTGTTGTTCTTATTTATTAATTAATTTTGTAACGAATATTTAATGCCGTCGTCTTATCTATGATTCCTATAAAAACAGTGGTTTCTTATGCTTCTTTATCTACGAGTTTTAAAAGAGAGTTTCTTTTTTGCATTAAATGCACTGCGGAATAATAAGCTGCGAACTTTCCTTTCTTTGCTGGGGGTTACCATAGGGATATTCTCCATTATTGCTGTGCTTGCTGCTGTAGATTCACTGGAGCGTGAGGTGAAGGGAAGTCTTAGTTCTTTGGATAATAGTACCGTAATTCTAATGAAATATTCTTTTGGTGCTACAGATATTCCGCAGTGGAAAAGGGAACAGTTTCCCAATGTTTCTTATGATGAATACCAGCACCTTACCCGTAGTGTTCCAGATGTGGAAGCTTCGACTTTCGCCCAGGGTGTGCCGGATGAATCTATAAAATATAAAGATATTACCAGTACCGGGGTGAGTGTCATGCCCATTACCAGTGGTTTTTATGATATTGAAGAATTTGAAATTTCCGAAGGACGATTTTTTAATGAATCTGAATCTGCCAGTGGAGCATCTGTAATCGTGATGGGGTATGAAATTGCCAACAACCTTTTTGAAAATACTAATCCGTTAGGAAAACAGGTGAGGATGTACGGCAGGAGGTTAACAGTAATTGGCGTGTTGGAAAAACAAGGTTCAGGATTGTTTGGTAATTCGCGGGATGGCCAGGTGATGGTGCCGGTAAATTTAACTCGTCGGATATTCGGAGACAATAATAAGAGTATTTTTGCGCAAATTATTTTAAAACCTGAAGATGGAGTAGATAATGATGAATTTCTTGCAGTAGTAGAACAGCAGCTCAGAAATTACCGCGGACTAAAACCTGATGAAGTCAGTACTTTTTTCGTTAACCAGGTTCAGGGGTTTGCAGATACAATAGACGTAATTACAGGTCAGCTCAACGTAATTGGCTTGATTATTAGCGGATTTTCATTGTTGGTGGGTGGCTTTGGAATTGCAAATATTATGTTTGTGAGTGTAAAAGAGCGAACCAATTTAATCGGAATTCAGAAATCCCTGGGAGCCAAAAATCGCTTTATCTTGTCGCAATTTCTTTTTGAAGCCATCATTCTTTCGGTGATTGGAGGATTAATCGGACTTTTCTTTGTTTGGCTGATTTCGCTTATTGCTTCGCAATTTACGGGGGACTTCGAATTTGTGCTGTCCCCAACGAACATCTTCATTGGGACTGCAGTTTCTGCAATTATTGGGCTTATTTCCGGGATTATCCCTGCAATATCGGCTTCAAGATTAGATCCTGTAGAAGCAATCAGGACGGGAATGTGATTTTGGGAAGCGAAGTTGGAAGCTATTTTAAATGTTGAATTTTAAATTCTGAATTTTCTCTCCTTTTCCAGCAATGCCTCAAAAATGGCAATTATCGACCGTTATTTTTTACCACAAATTCACAAATGAATTCTTAATGCTCCCGCTGATTTGCGCAGGATTTTTTGAAACGGAGCTATGCCGAAAATGTCAATTATCGACCTGTAAGTTTTTGTAGTTTAATTTGAAAGATTTCCCTTAAACT
>NZ_JAVRHP010000111.1:0-9856 GCF_031846505.1 Autumnicola edwardsiae | reverse complement strand
TTACGCGTGTGATGAAGGAGGAGGAATTGCAAATTTTAGTACAGCAACCTGGACACAGCAGATCGTTGGAAACCAAACAGGATTAAAAATTTCTTGGTATGATAGCAACGGAAATGCCCTTTCTAATCCTCTTCCTGAGTTTTACCATAATAAAGTGGCTCGGTCTGAAACATTAACGGTGAAAGTAGAAGATGAAGTAAATCCTTTGTGTTCTTCTGAAACGCAGCTTCACCTGGTTGTAAACAAAAAACAGGAATTAAATCTTCAGGATATATATAGCATTTGTGGCCTGGAACCTTCTCTAAAATTAAAAATTCCAGAAAATTTTGACATGTGGGAATGGACCACTGAGGATGGAGAAGTTCTTTCAACTACTTCTGAGGTTTTACTTGAGCAAGAAGGCAATTATGTTCTAAGAGTTGGAACTTTTCATAATGGTATTTTATGCGAAGAAACCCGCGTTTTTAAATTGACAAGGTCGGCATTACCTCAAATTAGAGAAATAAACTTCAGAGAGTGGTCGTCTGATAATTATATAGAAATTATTGCCAGTGGAGAAGCTGATCTGGAATATTCCATTGACGGGATCAATTACACTGATAGTAATTATTTCGAAGATCTTACAGGTGGATCATATACTGTTTACGCTCGAGACAAAAAAGGTTGTGGAATAGCTTCAAAGGAGGTGACTTTATTAGATTACCCCAAATATTTCACGCCTAATAATGATGGATATAACGATTTATGGCAAATTACGGGTATTGACCAGGGCACAGAAGTCCATATTTTCATATACGACCGCTATGGAAAACTTCTTAAACAGCTCTCCTCTATCTCGAAAGGATGGGATGGAACCTATAATG
The DNA here is from genome assembly GCF_031846505.1 of Autumnicola edwardsiae. Taxonomy (NCBI): domain Bacteria; kingdom Pseudomonadati; phylum Bacteroidota; class Flavobacteriia; order Flavobacteriales; family Flavobacteriaceae; genus Autumnicola; species Autumnicola edwardsiae. The sequence goes on along the minus strand of NZ_JAVRHP010000111.1, from coordinate 8,993 downwards.
GTAAATCTATGCCAGCAGATGATTATTGGTTTAGTGCTCAATTACCCAAAGGAAAGATTTATAAAAACCATTTTAGTTTAATTCGTTGATCCATTCATTTAATCTTTAGCAACTAAAGAAACTTCTAGGAGAAAATAAAACTCATAATAAACACTTAAAAGATAGAACCTATATTTCGAAGAAGAAATAATTGGTTCTACCATTAACCTGTGAATAGCTTTAACTTAAAAGTACACTTAGGAATAATTGGTCTAAACTGAAGAAAATTAAACATATCTTGATTGTACTATAATTGCCCCCCAATAATTACTATTCGCTAAATTAGCGCTCTTAGACTCCCGAATTATAAATACCCTCCTTCTCGCTTGTATACATTCTAATTCATTTTACATACCTAGCATGTAAAGCATACTCTATCGATAATTTCGCTTCTTAGATTGGTTCCAGAATTCAACTAATAAAGGCTCTTTTACTCCTTTTAAACCTTAAAACAATGAATTATGGAAAAGCTAAAAATTCTGGAACAACTAGACCGTATTGAAAGGCTGGTTCGCACTAACAAAAATGTACTCAATTTCGAAGAAGCCTGTGATTATACAGGCATCTCCCGAAGCTATTTATACAAACTTACGGCAAGAGGTGAGATCCCATTTTCTAAACCAATGGGCAAGATGATCTTTTTCTCCAAAGAAAAACTTGATGAATGGCTCCTATCTCACCAGAGGAAATCCAGCGATAATTTAAAGGCCGAGGCTATAAATTATACTTTTAAGAATAAAAAACGATTCTGGTAATATAATCTTATGTGTATGTCATCTCATCATGAAAAAATATACGGGGTAAAAGAACCAAAGAAGAAAACCATCTATGATGCCATCAATGAATATATGGTAGAAAAATATGATATCCGCTTTGATCAGCTGGGCCAGGAATTTCAGATCTCATTTAAAGATCAAAATAAGTGGGAGATCCTGGAAAGCAATTCTTTTTTAATCGAACTGGCGCAATCAAATATTGAAGTGAATCCAGCTAAACTGGAAATTTTCCTTCGTTCTCATTTTATCCCTAAGTTCAACCCCATAGAGGAATATTTTAAAAAGCTTCCTAAATGGTATGGAGAGGATCATATTGCGGAGCTGGCCAACTTTCTACCTCTAAAAGAATCCAAATTATTCCTTTATCATTTTAGAAAATGGCTCGTGCGCACGGTACGATGTGCTTTGGAGCAGGACTACTTCAATAAGCAGTGTCTGGTTCTGGTTCACTCACAACAGAATTCAGGTAAATCAACCTGGTGCCGGTTTCTCTGCCCTCCTACTTTATCAAAATATTTTGCAGAAGATATGACGACGGATAAGGATGCCAGAATTCAGCTCACCAGAAATTTTCTTATCAACCTCGATGAATTATCTATTCTGGCAAAAAAAGAAATAAATGCTTTAAAAGCCTATTTCTCCAAAACCATGATCAATGAAAGGCTTCCTTATGACAGAAAAAATTCGACCCTCTACCGCACCTGTAGTTTTATAGGTTCTACCAACCGGGCCACTTTTCTTAATGATGAAACAGGTTCTGTAAGATGGCTTTGTTTTGAACTGGATGGAAAAATTGACTTTAGTTATTCCTGGAAGATTGACATCAATAAAGTCTGGTCCCAGGCTTATTATTTAGCCTATGTGGATGAAGACTTTTATCCTGAACTCACTATCAAAGATATGGTGGAGAACGAGGAAAGAAATAAAACTTATAGGGAAACCAGTATGGAGGAAGAACTCTTATGTAAATACTACACTAAAAGTACTGACCCTAATGATTTTAAGACTACTACAGAAGTAGTCTTACAGTTAACCTGTATTAGTCCCCGGCTGAACAAGTACACTATGGGAAGGGCATTGAAAGCGCTGGATTACGAGAGGATAAAACCACCCAAATCCCGGCTTTATGGTTATTTGATCAAGCCCTTATTTAAGTCATCCCCTTCAGAAATTTTATAAAGATTAATTACCCAATGACCCAATTTCTATAAGCCCCTGTGAATATAGGCTTGAATTGGGGTCATTAGATTAAAAAAACTATCTACCCAATTACCTGATTTGGGTCATTGGGTAGCTATAAAAAGTACCTGAAAAAGCAAATAGTCCCAGTATTCATAAGGCATGGGTAAATGGGTCATTAAAATGAGAAAAAATGAACACAAAATCTTTATCGTGGAGTAGCGCCCGTAATATTTGCATCGTAAAAACACTCGCAAAATTAGGTCACTACCCCACCAGAAAATCGGAGAAAGAAGCCTGGTTTCTGAGTCCCCTTCGGTCAGAAACACAAGCCTCTTTCAGCGTTTCTTTAAAAAAGAACCTATGGTTTGACTACGGACTTGGACAGGGTGGAAATATTATAGACCTGATCATGGTTTTAAAAACCTATTCATTCCGCGAAGCGATGAACTTCTTAGCGCATGATGTTTCTCATTTTTTGTTTTGCCCGAATACTATTCCAAACAAAAAAATTCTAAACAAGGACATGAGAATTACCCGGATTAATTTTATTTCACATCCTGCCCTTAAAAAATATGTTGAATCCAGAGGAATTACCTATCACGTAGCACGAGATTATTGCAGGGAAGTCTGGTATAGGGTAAACGCAAAGGAATACTTCGCTATAGGTTTAGAGAACCACCTAGGCGGCTGGGAACTACGAAACAGCTACTTCAAGGGTTCCAGCTCTCCAAAATCCTATACCTCTATCAAAAGGAAATCTAAAACTTTATTGATCACTGAAGGCATGTTTGATTTTCTCTCCCTGATAATATTAGAGGAAGATCTGGTAAAGGCATCAGATATTATCATCCTGAATTCTCTGGCATTTACCAATAAAATTACGGGACATCTTACTAATTATGAGAATATTCGTCTGTATCTCGATAATGATTCCGCGGGAGATCAAGCTACAGCGAAGATTTTAAAACTATTTAGGTGTGCTACCGATGAACGGAATTCCTTCAGAAACTATAAAGACCTCAATGAAAAATTAATGCAATGCAAAAAGTAAAAACAATATTGGCTACTGAATCTTATACTGAATTTGATAATTTGAATTGGGTAGGTTCAGAGGGACCAATCGCAGTTGCGGAAGGGAAAGCAAGATGTGTCATTGTCATGACAATCTTGCTTTACTCCCGCAGGTCGCAAAGATTTTAAAAGAAAAAATGAAAAGGGAATACATCCAGATACGCTGCTCGATCTACGAGAAAAAGCTGCTCAAAAAAAGAGCGGCCAGGGCAGGTATTTCCCTTTCCGAATATTTGCGATCCACTGCTTTCGAGAAAAACATTGTAGAACGGATAAGCCCGGAGCAGATGGAAAGCTATCAAATGCTGGTACAGTACAAAAACAACTTTGCCCGCATTGCCAATATGTTTAAGAAAGGGAACCCGAAGCTAGCCAAAGATGTGGCGGAGCTCGCAGAAGAGATCAGGATGCACTTAAGAAATTTCAGAAAATGATCGGGAAAGGACATGCCATAGCAAGTACCGGGGCCTCCATAGAATATGGCTGGAACCAGGAGAAGAATGCCGAGGTAGTACTTAAGGAATACCTGGCGGGGGAGAATCCCAAAGAAATTACGGAAGAGTTTAAGATCATTCAATCGCAAAACGAACGTTGCATTAACAACACCCTGAGTTTTGTTGTCAGTCCTACCATCGAGGACGGAAAGGAGCTTACTAAAAGAGAACTTCAAGAGATCGCTAAAAGATTTATAAAGGAAATGAACCTGCAAAATAACCAGACCATTGGCTTTGTACATCGGGATAAAGCTCATACCCATGTTCATATTTATGCCAACCGGATAAGTCTAAAAGGAGAAGTCTATAAAGACAGCTTTATAGGTAAAAGAAGCCAGATCGCAGCAGATAATGTGGCCAAAGAATTAGGGTTAAAACGAGTATGGGAAGTACAGCAGGAGAGATTGCAGGAATTGAAAGTGCAGCGACTGGCCATCAAATATATCAACGACCGGGTACTGGAATCCAGGCCTAAATCTTTAGATGAGTATATCGGTAAAATGAAAGACTGCCAGGTAAAGGTCATCCCCAGTATCAATAAGTCTAACCAGTTGCAGGGCTTTCGGTTTGAATATAAAGGGGCCAATCTAAAAGGAAGTGAGGTACACCGGTCGATGACCGGTGGCCGGCTCATAGGCGAAATCAGTCAGAACACAAGTTATTCCAGGCTGAAGGAAATCCCTCAAAGCTTAAAGCTGTTGGATAAGACTGTACAAATCAGCTCCAATATGGCTACTAAAATAGCCAAAGACCTGGTGAAACAGGTGATAAAAAGAGCGCTGGATACAGGAATTGGAATATGATATTAAAACTTTGTAACCTATGAAAAAACTAGATGAGATCATGGAACTGATGACCGATGAAATGGCCGATTTTAAGCTGGCCATTCTAAAGCTGCGCAAACTCTCCGGAGAAATTGGGCAAATGAGTATTCCCATAAGCACCGAGGCATTGGAAAAGAACCTGAACGCTTTCCTGGAAAAGCAGGAAGAGAATGATCGGTTGAAGGATGATATGCTGAGAGGCATTGACCAGAAACTGAAAAATTCCCGGCTTATGCCTAATTATATGCTTCTTCTATTCGGTATCTTCGGAATACTAATGTTAAGCCTATTAGGATATTTTAAATCTTCCGCCACAAAAGCTGAGAAGGAAAAATTTGAAATGTATCAAATGATGAATTCCGAAAGCGAACTATTTGAAAATTATCTTTCAAAAAATCCTGAAATTAAGAACGAATATTACCAGTGGCTGGAAGCAAATAAGTAGCATTTGTCATGACAATTTCCTTGTCGCAAATTATCCTAATTTTTACAGTAAATCCGTCGGGAAGCCTTATAAACAGGTAATTATTTACAGGAAATATTGTCGCATAAGTGGTATGCGCCCTATGCTGTTTTTACTTTACGCTTAACTTCCCGTACACTATAAAAACAGCACAGGAACCACGCGCAAGATTATGGCAGATATGGGGCTCTAAATAGCTTATGGATTTAAAACACATTGTAATTTGATGAGTTTTGAATAAACTTTAAATACCCATCAATTTCATTCACTTCTGAAAAGTCATTTAAATTTTTATGTATGCAGAATGATCGCTTAAATAAATAATTAGTGACACTTCATTCGGTTTACCCTGGTTCACTCTGTAATTCCTGCTTTAAATTCACTAAGGGTTTTCTGAGCAAGATCAAGATCCCAATCTTCAAGGCTAGCCCATTTCTTTAAAAAATCGGAAGAGGCAGGTGATTTGGTATGTTCTTCAAGGATTTCCAGGACTCTTTTTTCCAACCTTTCTGATGATTTTACATACTTTCGGGCATTTCGGCCCAGAACCCGAGCTGCGATTTTAAATTGAGCGGTTTCATTTAATTCGCCAGCCGGGAAAACATCATTATGTTTTTCCAGAATCTCATCAAAATTATAATTAAAATAATGCTTAATTATTTTTAAGATATCCCCAGGATCCTGCCCACGGTCTTCTGGCCTGTCACTCCAGGCCACCAGTTTTAAAATAACCATTCCCGGCAGCGGAGGAATCTGCACTAATTTTTCATCTATATATACCTCCTGTGAATCTGTCAGTACTTCCTTAAGCCCTACAACGTGAAGATCTATTTGGCGTTTATTAAAATTCTGAGTGAATTCCTGTTCAATTTCGCCGAAAGGAAGCACATCTACCACAGCATTAAAGGAATTGTTATAAAAGGTCCAGGGTGCCTGTACTTTTGTAAATCCCTTTTCTTCCAGTTCATCGGTAATCTTCTTATAAACCTCTCCTGAAGAGATCATAACGGCAAAATCAATATCCTTGGTACCCCGGCTGGGTTTAATACCTTCTTTTAATAATTCCAGAGCAATGGCATTAACACCGATTAAGTAATAAGGGATCCGGTGCTTTTGCATTATCTCATCGATAATTTCAAAAACCTCTTTAAAATAAGGAATTGCGAGTTCTTTATAGGACTGGTTGGATATACTCATCATAAATTTTTTGTGCGGTTTCCCGGCAACGTTTGTCTTCTCTTAAAATCAAATCGGCATAAACCAGAAAAGGAGAGACAGCAGGACCGAAATCCCTTTTCCAGAATTTTTCATAAACAAATAATTCTCCTTCAGCATTGGGCCTAAGGCTATAATTTTTCATCAGGTTTACCGGAGACTCGTTGCTATACAATATGAATTTTTCCGGCCTTAAATAACCTGTTAATAAATCACCTGCGGGTTCGCCTCCCCAATGGGTTTCTCCTGGATTTAATTGGAGATTTTGCCAATCTTTCCGTAGTTCATAACGCGCCCTGAATAATTGAGGTTTCAGTTGTTGTTCATAATCGTTAATCCAACGGTCTAATAAAGCTTTACGATCTTCCCAGAGATAATTGTTTTTGTGGGCGATTAAGAAACCTTCATCTTTTAAAGCTTTCATCACTTTAGGCACAGTTCCAAGGCTTACATTACTTTTCTCTGCTATGGTTCTTTGTGTGGCATTTACTAACTCAGGATCGATTAAAAAACTAAAAACCAGTTTCAATCCTGTTTTGGTAAAAGCCTTTTTTCTGCTGCTTCGCACTGTTTTTAAAGGTTTATTGGTATCAATAAAAACATAGGTTCCATCATTTAAAATAAATATATTACCATTCTCTTCCAGGTAATTTATTTCCTCTTCCTGCAAGCGTTTTTTTATTGCCGGATGTAATCTTCCCGCTACCAGCATAAAATTCCCATACTCCTGCTTTCTTTGCAAAAGCTGGGGAATTTGATGCTGGCGTAACTCCTTTTTGATTTCTATTCCTAATCTTAATGAAGGTCGGTATGGAAAATGGAGACTAATTTTTCCATCCAATTTACCTCCCGCTTCAAATCGCCCGGAGATATGCCCGGGATCTTCCAGGTTTTTCAAAGCATTGTAAACAATCTCTGTTTCCATCTGTTCACGTTTTTTATTTGTTCACGATTCGTGAACAGTATAAATTTATGAACAAATGTATGAAATTTATCCTGTTTTATACTTGAGAAGAAGGCAGAGAATAGAAAAGCACTATGTTTATAGCCGATACTATTATTCCCTGGAGCAGCGAATGGTTATATCACTATGAGATTTGGGCAGGCACCGGTAAGTGGCAAGCTAAAGGAATTTACGGAAAATTAGAACCTTATGTTTCTGATGAGTAAGTATTAAAATTAAATAGTAGTTGAATAATGTAAATATTGCCGGATTGTTAATCTAATAATTTAATAAAGTCCCTTATAATGCGCAAATTTGTGCAGATTGTAATCAGATTGCGGTAATTCTATCAGCCCAAAATCGCCACAACTTGCGATATTTTGGACCGTTAGCAAAAGATTAATTACAAAAAACTATAAATGAATTGGAATACATATAACACTAAAGGAATTAAAGAAAAATACGTTTATAGATATGTAACAATCGAAAAACTGGTTGATTTTTTAGAATCAAGTAGCATCTATCTAACCCGTTTAGATAAATTTGAAGATAACCTTGAAAATATCGAACCTTACGACATCAATGAACTAAAAGTCAGAAGTAAAACATTAAAAATACCTGACGATGCAAATCCGGATATTAGTGATGATCGATGGGAGCAAATTATTCAAGAAAACAATACAGCTTTAAAAGCTTTACAGAAAAGTCTCCATTTAAAACAAAAACATCGATTTGTAAACTGTTGGATTTTAAATGACGTTGAATCCTTTGCAATGTGGGATATTTATGGCAAATCCGGTTTTGCAATTCGATTTGAAAGAAAATATTTTCAAAAGCTTATTAAAGAATCAATTAACATTCAAGAAAAACCCACAAGTAATTTTGATATTATAGTTGCAGGTGCCGTAAAATATCAGAATTATGATGATATGCTATTTAAGGAAAAAGAATCACTTTTAAAATTTTCTGCATTTAGAAAGCATCTTTCATTTAAACACGAAACAGAATATAGAATTGTAGGATTTATAAAAGAAATTTTAGACATACCTGGACTAAAATTTAAACTTCCAGAAATTCAAAATCTGAAATTTGACATTATAGCGAATCCTAGATTAAATTCCTTTCAACTCCAACAATATAAAAGTATGATTTCAAAATATTCCAAAAAACATCCCTTAAAAGAGTCAGATCTAAAAGAGTGGTTAGATTTTAAAAAAATGAATTACTAGTATCACAGAGCTAAAAACAAGTAATTATTTGAAAAGTAGTAGATAAACTTATGTCTAAAAAGAAACAAGCAGAATTCGTAAAATGGTTTGGGCCTGTACTTGATGCTTTACGAGAGTTGGGTTATTCAGGGAAACCCAAAGAAGTCTCCGATAGAATTTCGAAAGATTTAGATCTCTCGGAAGCGTTTTTAAACCAAACAATCAAATCTGGTCCTAATAGATTTCATAACCAGGTTGCCTGGGCACGACAATACTTAATCTGGGAAGGTTTATTAGATTCATCGATTAGAGGTACTTGGAAGTTGACAGAAAAGGGGAAGAATACTCATCTAACCTATGAAAAAGCCCATGAAATATTCTTAAAATGGGTTGAGATTAATCAACAGGCCAGAAAGAATAAATCAAAAAAGCAGGTAGTAGAAGAGCAGGAAGAGGAAGACCCGGACTCCATAGATATTAAAGCTGAGACAAACTTACTCAAAGTACTCCAGACTATTTCCCCCTTTGGTTTTGAAAACGTTTGCAAAGAATTGCTCCGGGAGCATGGATTCGAAAATGTCGAGGTTACCCAAAAATCTAAAGATGGAGGAATCGATGGTTATGGAGTATTAGAGATAAATCCATTCGTAAGTTTCAAAGTGCTATTCCAATGTAAAAGATATAAAGGATCTGTGTCTAGAGCTCAGGTTGGAGATTTTCGTAATGCAATGATAGGAAGAGCCGAAAAAGGAATAATTCTTACCACGGGCTCTTTCAC
>NZ_JAVRHP010000110.1:0-9939 GCF_031846505.1 Autumnicola edwardsiae | reverse complement strand
AAAAAGGTGCATGGGACGTCTCCCAAACTTCGACAGAAACCAGATACTTAATAAATCCAGGAAACCGTTGATAAAACGTTCTATCCCGAATTTTGTTTTCCCGTACTTCCTTGCCTGGTGCTGTACTTCTTTTTCGGTAATTTTTATAAAACCTGAATTTTTGGCAAGAACGGGGATGTAACGGTGCATTTCCCCGTAAACATCAATATTTTTTATCACTGCCTTTTTGTAAGCTTTTAGTCCGCAGTTAAAATCATGAAGCTTTACGCCAGATGTTTTCCTGGCTGCGGCATTAAACAGTTTCGACGGTAAATTTTTAGAGAGTACATTATCGTAACGCTTCTTTTTCCAACCGGAGACAAGGTCGTAATTCTCCTCTTTTACCATTCTGTAAAGCTCCGGAATTTCTTCCGGGTTGTCCTGGAGATCAGCATCCATCGTAATCACAACTTCACCCTGGGCCTTAAGAAAGCCGGCATGCAGCGCCTGGGATTTACCGTAATTCCGGTTAAATTTTATTCCTTTAACCCTGTCGTCCTTTTTGGAGAGAGACTCTACTGCTTCCCAGGAATTATCTGTACTACCGTCGTCAATAAAAATAATTTCATAAGAAAAAGAATTGGACCGCAAAACCTGTGCGATCCAATTGTATAATTCGATTATGGATTGTTCTTCATTAAGAAGAGGTATGACGATAGATAACTGCATAAATTATGCTCTGGGATCTTTTTCTCTAAATATCAAGGCTACCAATAAAGATAATATTGCGTATAAAACTATGGTAAAAGCGAAGCCCATAAAAATGTTATTTACAGAATAAGGATTAACATTTGCCTGGCCGGCTATGGCTTCATCTATCTGCGACGGTGATGCGCCAAAACGTTCCATCATATCCCTGCTCGCTTCAAGGGTCATTTCCTGAACATAAGCTGCCGCTTCAGGATCAATAACGTTAAAAAGAATAGCAGTAAATATTATCGAGATAAAGGCGCCAAGAATAACGGGAAGGAAAAAAGCAGAAAAAGCACTTTTAAAAGAGAAAAAGGGATCGGGATCCAAACTTTTAACCTTCTTAACGGCCATTATTCCTATTACCAGTAATACAGTAAAATTAATAACAGTAATATACCATTTCGTGAACAGTTCCAGGTTGAGTGCGTAAATCAATACCGAAATGAGAATAGACGCCAGCCCAAGATATAGGCCGTAAGGCAAAATAACAGCTTGTACAGATTTTTTCATAATTTTGGATGCTTAGTGGTTATGCTGCATTAGTAAGCAAATATAGCAAAACGTTACACACAGATTTTTTTAAAAAGTTTTATGGGAATACTTGTTTTTATGATCAAATTACTTAAATTTGCACCTCGAAAATTAAAAGAATAAAGCGATGAAGCAGGGAATCCATCCGGAAAATTATAGATTAGTAGCATTTAAAGACATGTCTAACGAAGACGTGTTCCTTACAAAATCTACAGCAAACACAAAAGAAACAATTGAAGTTGACGGAACTGAATATCCTTTGGTGAAGTTGGAAATTTCAAGAACTTCTCATCCTTATTATACCGGTAAATCTAAACTGGTAGATAGTGCAGGTAGAATTGATAAATTCAAGAACAAATATTCAAAATTCAAGAAGAAGTAATTTTTCTGAATTTTTTAAGCTATACCAGGCTGTCTATTTAGGCAGCCTTTTTTGTTTTTATTCTAGTGCTGAAAAAATATAGAAGACAATAATTGGCATTTTTTGCATTAGTCTTAAATTCGATCTCATAAAACTTTTTATAATGAATTACATTTTATTCGATGGCTCCTATAGAAATCAACTACTGCCATTTACTTTTACCAGGCCTGTGGCCGATATAAGAATAGGTATTCTCACGATACGCGAAAAATGGGAAATGCTCCTGGAAAGTACCACGACAACAGTTACTGAAGATTATTTAGCTGAAAAATGGCCGTTGGTGGAAATGGAGGAAAATGTAATGATAAATGCTGCCTTTTTGCCCACTACGGGCCTGTTGGAGCAGATAAAAAACCTTCAGGCGAATCAGGCTGTCTTTTTTAAAGAAGAAGTTGTGGCTTTTTATGTAACTGAAGATCAGGAAGTTGATTTTGATGAATACGATCGCCGGGAGCTTTCCGTGGAAGCTCTTTTTATAGCAAATACCTGGGATATATTTTCAAAAAATGAACAGTCTATAAATGAAGATTTTGAATTGCTCACCCACGATAGAACTTCAGCACCTATCCCTTCTTCCAATAATGTGATGAATCCCGAAAATATCTTTATTGAAGAAGGTGCTTCGGTGGAATTTTGCTCCCTAAATGCTTCTTCCGGTCCTATTTATATAGGAAAAGATGCGCAGGTAATGGAAGGTAGCCTGCTGCGTGGTCCTCTGGCAATTGCGGAGAATGCTGTTATAAAAATGGGTGCGAAAATTTACGGGGGAACCACTATTGGACCGGGCTGTAAGGCAGGAGGAGAGATTAGCAATGCCGTGCTTATGCAAAATTCGAATAAAGGCCACGACGGATTCTTAGGAAATTCGGTTTTAGGGGAGTGGTGTAATCTTGGCGCAGATACGAATACATCGAATCTTAAAAATAATTATGCTGAAGTTAGGTTATGGAGTTACCAAGATGAAGGCTTTGCGCGTACAGGTTTGCAATTTTGCGGATTAATGATGGGCGACCACAGTAAATGCGGGATTAACACCATGTTTAATACAGGTACAGTGGTGGGAGTGAGTGCTAATATATTTGGGGCTGGATTTCCGCGGAATTTTATACCGAGTTTTAGCTGGGGCGGAAGTGCAGGTACAACTACTTATAAAACACAAAAAGCTTTTGAAGTTGCTGAGATTGTAATGAAAAGAAGAGGCGTTGAGTTCACTGAAGAAGACAAGGCAATTCTGGAACATGTCTTTGAAGAAACCAAAAAATGGAGAAGGGATTAGTCTTCAATTTGAAAATTTCAAAATGTGCTAATTTGAACATCGATTTTCTGGTGAGCTGGAATTTTCGAATTAAAACATAAAATAGAAGAAAATAAGTGCGAAAAGGAGAAGAAAAACTGTCGTTATTGCTAAAATCTTTGATTGTCGCTTCCTGTTGCTTGTTCTTATGTTGATTCTAATTTTTTCCAGTTCAGCTTCAGAAATGTGTTTTTCAGGGCCTGTTCCTCCTATTTTAGAACCAGTGGATTTCTGAAATTTTTCTGTTTTAGACTTTCTGCTTCTGCGGTTGTTTTTCATAATAACATTAGCCCCGCTACTACTGCCGCCAAATCCCATATTGTAAATTTTATTCAATATACAAAATTTTTGCTTTAGGTCATTTTCATAGTATAGGTCGAAAATTGGCAATTTTTGGCATTGATCTTAAAACGAAACCATTGCTTTGCAATCCGCTGAAGGATTTTTGAGTAGTAGGTAAAATTAAGTATATTTGCAGCCCCTAAGAAACGGGTTTTAAATCCTTTTTAACCGGATATTTTATGAACAATAAAAAAGTAGCATTTTACACCCTGGGCTGCAAGCTCAATTTTTCGGAAACTTCTACAATAGCACGTTCTTTTAAGGACGAAGGCTTTAACAAAGTGGAATTTGATGAAAAAGCGGATATCTATGTTATTAACACCTGTTCTGTAACCGATTATGCCGATAAAAGATTTAAAACTATTGTAAAACAGGCCCAGAAAGTTAATGAAAATGCTTTTGTGATTGCCGTGGGGTGCTATGCGCAATTAAAACCAGAGGAACTCGCTGCTGTAAATGGTGTCGATCTTGTTTTGGGTGCTACAGAAAAATTTAAGATTACAGATTACCTTAATGACCTCACCAAAAATGATATGGGAGAAGTCCATTCCTGTGAGATTGAGGAAGCAGATTTCTATGTAGGTTCCTATTCTTTCGGCGACCGTACAAGAGCTTTTCTCAAAGTTCAGGATGGATGCGATTATAAATGCACGTACTGCACAATTCCCCTGGCGCGGGGTATTTCCCGAAGCGATAAGCTTGAAAATGTCCTGCAGAATGCTGCACAAATTTCAGCAAAAGGAATAAAGGAGATCGTATTGACGGGTGTTAATATCGGTGATTATGGAAAAGGAGAGTTTGGAAATAAAAAGCATGAACATACTTTCCTGGACCTGGTAAAAGCGCTAGATAAGGTTAAAGGGATTGAGCGTTTAAGAATTTCTTCTATAGAGCCAAACCTTCTGAAAAATGAAACTATAGATTTTGTCGCGGAAAGTAGAAGTTTTGTTCCGCATTTTCATATTCCCCTGCAAAGCGGAAGCAATTCAATTTTAAAGGCAATGCGGCGCAGGTATATGCGCGAGTTGTATGTGAACAGGGTGGAGCAGATAAAAGCTGTTATGCCAGATGCTTGTATAGGCGTGGATGTAATCGTAGGATTTCCCGGGGAAACAGACGATCATTTTCTGGAAACTTACAATTTCTTAAACGAGCTGGATATTTCCTATTTACACGTTTTTACATATTCTGAAAGGGATAATACTCCGGCAGCAGCAATGGCTGGTGCTGTGCCGCTAAAAGTACGCAAAAAGCACAGTAAGATGCTTAGAGGTCTTTCTGTCAAAAAACGTCGTGCTTTTTATGAAAGTCAGATAGGAAATACGGCAACGGTGTTGTTTGAAGGTGAGAACAAGAAAGGTTTTATCCACGGCTTTACAGAAAACTATGTAAAGGTAAAAACTCCGTGGAACCCCGCTCTTGTAAACACATTACATGAAATAAGGCTTCAGGAAATTGATACTGACGGACTCGTAAGATTGGAATTCCTTTATGAACCTGAAGCTGTGGCGGTTTAGATATTAATACCCACTGGAAGAAGGTCTTTATACTTCCTTCTGTTTTTGCGCATATACTTAGCAATTTCAGGACTGGTAGGCATCACCCTGGTGTTGCTTTCCTGAATTTCATCCAGAACAGCTTTTATAAAGCTTTCCATATAACCCTGCTCCCGAACATTTTCAGACATTTGCACCCTTGTCAGGAAGATTTTCCTTTCTTGTTTAGAATATTCAATAGTTGCAAGTTCGTCGTTAATCGTGGTTTCGTATTGTCTCAGAAATTCGTTGTCCGTAATTTTCAATTCTTCATTACTCATAGTGCAGTTGTTTTAAAATTGTAGAAACTCCAGATAAATAAAGAGAGCAGCAGCTAAAGAAGGTTTTAAAGTAAGCAAAGAATAACAGGCTCTCCTTCAGAGGTTTTACTACTTCAAATTATATACCAAAATCAATTGTCATCAAAATATAGATGATCTTGCAGAATATCAAAGAGTTGTACAAAAATAAAGCTTTTAAAGCGATTTTGGGTTTAATGTCCCGGATTTCTTGCTAATATGAAGTACAGAGAGTCTTGAAATTTGCAGATATAAATTTTTTTAGCACCTTGTAGAAATTTTAGATTAATAGCTTCAATGGATCTTTTTATTTTCTGTTTATATGTATAAAAGCCAATAAAATAGCATTAAATTTATCCTCGCTTTTAAAATCTCTGCTCATTAAAATTTATTTTCAGTAGCAAATGATTAGTACAAAAGAAGTTTTGCATGTCTATTTGATGCCGGGTATGGCAGCAAATGCTTCAATTTTTGAACATATTAAGCTTCCGGAAGATACGTTTGAGGTTCATTACCTGGAATGGCTTATCCCGGATCGTAGGGAAAGTTTGCAGGATTATGCCCTGAGGATGAATAAGTTTATCAAGCACGACAAACCAATTCTTATAGGGGTGTCTTTTGGCGGGGTTGTTGTTCAGGAAATGAGTAAATATCTAGACGTGCAGCGGCTTATAATAATTTCTAGTGTAAAGTGCCGGGAGGAACTGCCTAATAGAATGCGTTTTGCTGCAAAAACAGGTATTTACCGGCTTATACCCACAGGTTTGATGAACTACGTTGATCATTTTGAAAAAATAGCTATTGGTGATTTTGCAAAAAAACGGGCTAAATTATATCGTCAATATTTATCTGTTAATAATAAAATTTACCTTGACTGGGCGATAAAGCATATGGTTTTATGGAATTGTGATAAGGCTGATGAAAAGGTTGTGCATATTCACGGTGATAAGGATGTGATATTCCCTATAGAGCATATTGGAAACTGTATAAAGTTGAAGGGGGGAACGCATATAATGATAATAAACCGCTTCAGGTGGTTCAACAGGTATTTGCCTGAAATTATTCTTACAGGAAAAATAAATGATAAAGGAAAAATAGAAGAACGAATATGAAGTATCTAAAGAACGCACTCATTATTGTTGGCATATTATGCGTATGTGCGCTAAGTATCAATGCCGTACAGGAAGCTCCTGAAACAAATAATATAGAAAATACCAATCCAGGTAAAACAGCAGGTATTCAAAATGATAAAAGTGTTGCAGAAAACTATACTATCAAAGCGCTTCCTGTTCCGAAAAATATAGATTTTGCCGGTGAAACTGTGCCGTTGGAGGATCCAGATGTTTATGAGCGGCTGGACCGGGAATTACTGGTTAATACTTACTGGCAGTCCAATGCGTTATTGCTGATGAAAAGAGCTCATAAATATTTTCCTGTAATTGAACCAATCCTTAAAGAAGAAGGCGTTCCCAATGACCTTAAGTACATAGCGGTAATTGAAAGCGGCCTTACCCAGGCGGTTTCTCCCGCACGTGCTATAGGATTCTGGCAGATCATGTCTGGTACCGGAAAGGATTACGGACTAGAAATTAATGATAATGTAGACGAAAGATATCATATCGAAAAATCTACGAGGGTTGCTGCGGAATATCTTAAGAAAGCAAAGGAAAACCTGGGAACGTGGACCCTGGCTGCGGCTGCCTACAATGCAGGAAACCGCGGAATATCCAGACAAATGGAGAGACAAAAAGTTTCTGATTATTACGATTTACTTCTAGGAGAAGAAACCGGTCGCTACGTCTTCCGTATACTTGCTCTTAAAGAGATTATGAGCGATCCGGAAAAATATGGATTTCAGTTTGAGGATAATGATTTATACAATCACATTCCTACCAGAAAAGTAGAAGTTGATACCGTGGTCGGCGACTTCGCTGATTTCGCGAAGCAATTCGGCATCAACTATAAGATCCTTAAAATTCATAATCCCTGGTTGCGTGAAGCCCATTTAAACAACGCTTCAAGAAGGATGTACGAAATTGATATTCCCGAAGAAGGAAACTATCCGGTTATAAATTAAGAAGTACGACTAGTTGGAAATATCGGCAACGTCCTTGTGCTGGTCGGTGATGAGGATGCTGGAAATGCCCTCTTCGATAGATTCGTAGTTCAGGTCATAAGATTCTTTTGCCGTGGCATTATAAGGGAGAAAAATGCTTCTTCTTATATCTTCTATTCTTCTATCTCCCGAAATCAGGAAAGAGATGGGTAAACCCAACGAATGTTTTAAATTTTTAATAACGAAAGGATCGGCGTTTTTTCTTTCGTCCACATAAACAACATTGATGTTTTTGCTAAACTCTTTGGCACTATTCTTTGCCATATCAGCTGAATCCCAGAACAGAACGATAAAATCTATCTGATTTTCATATTTTTCTGCAAGTTTGTTTATTGCTGGAATTTCGCCTTTTCCCTGTATGCACCAGGATGCGTAAGTAATAAGGTAAACCGGCTTTTTAAATTGATATAATTGCACCGGCTTCTTCTTTAGGCTATAAAAACGGAAATTATCTATATATGAGTTCCGCAGACAATTATTTACAAGAGAATCGAACAAGAAATGGCCACGTTTGTAATCATTAAATCGATAGGCATCCTTGGCTTTTTCCTCATACTTAGGTAAATGCATGGAAAGTGCTTCAGAAAAATAAACCTTATCGTTTTTTTCTGCTTGAGGTTGGCCTGAAAAGCCTGCTAATATAAAAAATAAGAGTAAAAATTTCCTCATGCACTTTGTTTCAAACTACTGAAAACAAAGATACCTAAAGGGAAGGGGTAAAGGAAAATTTCTCGTCAAATGGCCTATATATTAGCCAAAAGACCTAAGGAGGTGTGAAGCTAAATTCTAAAACCCCAAGGCGTTGTTAAATTTTCTTCATTTGCTGCTTCATCATTTTGATCTGATCTTTCAGCATTCCATGAGTATCAAGCTTTTTAGCTTCAGCAAGAAGATTAGTGGCTTCTCTCTTTCTTCTTTTGGTCATGGCAATTCCAGCCAGGTTTAGTTTTGCCATTGCAAGGTCCTGGGACATAGAAAGTCCGAGGCGGATAGCTTTTTTAAAGTATTTTTCTGCCTGGGTAATATTGGTCTGGGAAATCATTAGCCCGTGCAAATACCAGTAATATCCCTGTTGCTTTCGGGTAAGAGCGCTTTCGGGATCTTTTATTTTGTCCAGCCATTTTTTAGCACCTTCAAAATCCTGTTTTCGAAGCCTTAGAAAAGCAAGTAAGATCATTTCATTCTTAAAGTATAAGAAAACGAAGATCCCCGAAAGCAAGATTAACATGATCCCGTTTCCTATGTTACCTTCAAAGAATTGCCAGAAAGCAAGAATAATTATGAATCCGGCTAAGACTAATTTTATATTTTTATTGAACATGTTCCCGTGGTTTTACAGGCGGCAAAGGTAATAAAAACAATTCGAAAATATTTTATATTTGTATTTGTAAGACTTAAAAAGCTTTGTATATTTGCACGCAGTTTTAAGGACTGCTTTAAAAAAGATTTCACAGAAGATTAAAGATATTCAAAATGAAAAGAACGTTTCAACCATCTAAGAGAAGAAGAAAAAACAAGCATGGCTTTAGAGAGCGTATGGCAAGTGTAAACGGTAGAAAAGTCCTTGCCAGAAGAAGGGCTAAAGGCAGAAAAAAATTATCTGTATCTTCTGAGAACCGACACAAACACTAATGAAACTTTTGATATTAAATAATAAAGGTGTTACTTTTTAAGTAACGCCTTTTTTTATACCCAATAGCTTCTTATTTTTATATCCAAAACCTTAGTTAAATGCCCAAGAACAAAAATCTCAAATGTATTTTGATAATAGGTTCAGGTCCTATTGTGATAGGCCAGGCCTGTGAATTTGATTATGCCGGTACACAATCTCTTCGCTCTTTACGTGATGAGGGAATCGAAACTGTGCTCATAAACTCCAATCCGGCAACCATCATGACAGATCCTTCTGTGGCCGATCATGTTTATCTTAAACCTTTAACTACAAAATCTATTATTGAGATCCTTAAGAAGCATCCCAATATAGATGCGGTTTTGCCTACCATGGGTGGTCAAACCGCTTTGAACCTTTGTATTGAAGCAGATGAAAAAGGAATTTGGGAGGATTTTGGAATCAAACTTATTGGTGTGGATATCGACGCCATTAATATTACCGAAGACCGCGAGAAGTTTAAGCAATTAATGGGCAGGATAGGTGTGCCTGTAGCTCCTGCAAAAACGGTAACATCTTTCCTGCAGGGGAAAGAAGTAGCCCAGGAATTTGGTTTTCCTCTGGTAATAAGGGCATCTTTTACCCTGGGAGGTAGTGGTGCATCTTTTGTGCACAGAGCCGAAGATTTTGATGAAATGCTCACCTACGGTCTCGAAGCTTCTCCAATTCACGAAGTTTTGATTGATAAAGCTTTGTTGGGCTGGAAAGAATACGAACTGGAACTATTAAGGGATAAAAACGACAATGTTGTTATTATCTGTGCTATAGAGAATATGGATCCTATGGGAATCCATACAGGAGATTCCATCACAGTGGCCCCGGCCATGACATTAAGTGATACGGCATACCAGCGTATGCGTGACCTTGCTATCCATATGATGCGTAGCATTGGTGACTTTGCCGGGGGTTGTAACGTTCAGTTTGCAGTAAGCCCGGATGAAAAAGAAGATATTGTCGCGATAGAAATTAACCCAAGGGTTTCAAGGTCTTCCGCACTTGC
>NZ_JAVRHP010000011.1:0-55911 GCF_031846505.1 Autumnicola edwardsiae | reverse complement strand
CAGCACATAAAAACCACAAAATGTGGATATGTATTTACATAAAATATTAAACAATTTAAAAACAAATAAAATGAAAAGAACAGCAGTAATACTAGTAATCGGAATGGCACTGTCAACTATGCTTTTTCAGTCTTGTAAAGATACTTCGGTAGATAAAATTGAGGTCAAATTTTCTGAAGAAATGGCTGAGAATACAATGGATACTATTAAAGAAAATGGAGACCCTCAAAAAGCAACTATTCAAAATATGAAGGATGCATTTAAGGGAGAGACAACGGCACATGCCAAGTATGCGGCTTTTAGTAAAAAGGCGGAAGAGGAAGGATACCCTGAAATTGCAATGTTGTTTAAAGCAGCATCAGGAGCTGAATTAATTCACGCAAATAATCATAAAGTGGTTTTACAAAGAATGGGAGAAGCAATACCTTCGGTTACGCCAGAATTTACTGTAGGTAGTACAATAGAGAATTTAAAGAATGCCATTGAAGGCGAAAGCTATGAGTTTAACACAATGTATCCTAACTTCATTAAGGATGCACACGCAGCGGGAAACTATATGGCGCAAATAAGTTTGACCTATGCGTATAAAGTGGAGCAAAAGCATAGGGATTTCTATATAAATGCTTTCAAGGCTTTGGAAGATGGAAAGGTAAGTTCATTGCCATCTGTTTATTACTTATGTCCAACTTGTGGAAACACATATGCAACAACTGCACCTGCACGTTGTGAAATATCTATGACCGACTCTAAATTATTTATAAAAGTGGACTCTCTATAAAGATTTTTGATTGATGGTTAGTGTTGATTGATTGACAAAGGCTCTGAAACTTCTTCAGGGCTTTTGTTTTTATTAACTTCTGTTAAATATTTAGTCAATCTTAAGAATATCTATATTCAGTCTTTAGAATACAAGATTACTTTTATAATAGAATTAGCAGTTTCACCCTTTAAAATGAAAAAGAAAAAAGATTCCCCTTAGCCATTAAATGTTTTTTGATTGGTTTTTTTGGTTAATAGTTGCAAGAGCTCTGAAAACTTTTCAGGGCTTTTGTTTTATGCTCTAAAGAGGAAAAAATAATCTTAAGCCAATCTTAAGAAACGGCTTAGAATACTTTTAGACACCTACTTTACATTTGATTTTATTACTTAATAAACCACCAGAAAAATGTTAGAACGGATTATCCAGTACAGTATTCATCACAAACTTATTGTGCTATTATTTACGGCCGGAATCATCGGATTCGGCTTGTATTCTCTTTCCAATATTCCTATCGGAGCAGTTCCGGATGTGACCAACAATCAAGTACAGGTCATTACTACATCAAGGAACTTAGCCACGGAAGATGTAGAAAAATTCTTGACCTATCCCGTAGAATTGGAAATGGCAAACTTGCCTGGAGTAAAAGAAATCCGTTCGGTTTCCAAATTTGGTTTATCAGTTGTAACCGTTGTTTTCGATGATGATTTGGGTACTTATTTACCACGCCAGCTCATTGCCGAAAAAATTAAAAGTGCCGAAGAAAAAATTCCAGCAGGCTTTGGCAAACCTTTTATGGGTCCAGTTTCTACAGGTCTGGGAGAAATCTATCAATACGTAATCGATGTAGATGCCAAACATAAAGACCAATACTCACTATCAGATGTTCGAACCATTCAAGATTGGGTCGTAAAACGTCAGCTTTCAGGTATTCCGGGAGTTGTAGAAGTAAATACTTGGGGAGGTTACTTAAAAACCTATGAAGTAGCTGTAAACCCTGAAAGACTTCGTGCTATGGACGTTTCTATTTTTGACGTCTTTACAGCTCTTAAAAAAAATAATAGCGTTGCAGGTGGTGGTTATATTGAGAAAATCAATGAAAGTTATTTTATTAGAGGCGAAGGTTTGGTTACTTCTGTTGAAGATATTGAAGATATCGTTGTTACTAATAAAGGCGAAGTTCCTGTGTATGTTAGAGATGTTGCCAATGTTGGCTTTGGTCACGCCAACCGTTTTGGGGCAATCACAGGAAATGGAGACGGAGAAAAAGTACTCGGGCAAGTAATGATGCTTAAAGACGCTAATTCCAACGCAGTTATTGAAGCGGTAAAACAGCGTGTATCGGAAATACAGGCGTCATTACCACCAGGCATATCAATCAATCCTTTTTTAGAACGAAGTGAGCTTATTGGTAAAACGACTTTTACAATCGCCGAAAACCTGATTTTAGGGTGTTTGATTGTCATTTTTGTAGTGGTACTGCTTTTAGGAAATTGGCGTTCTGGTTTAGTCGTAGCTTCCGTTATCCCTTTGTGTTTGCTATTTGCCCTTTCGTTGATGTATATTTTTGGTGTGGACGCTAACTTAATGAGTTTAGGCGCAATTGACTTTGGAATTATCATCGATGGTGCCGTAATTATTGTTGAATTTATTGCCTTTAAAATTACCAGTCAGCGTGCCAAATTATTAGCACTTCCTAAAAATGAAAGACAAGGTTTAATAGATACAATAACTTATCAAGGTGCAACTAAAATGATGAATTCCGCAGTATTCGGACAATTAATCATCATCATAGTATTTATACCTATTTTATCCTTAGTAGGTGTTGAAGGAAAAATGTTCCGTCCTATGGCATTGGTGTTCTGTTTTGCACTTATAGGTGCAATGGTGCTGTGTTTTACCTATATACCAGTAATGGCTTCTTTGTTCATTAAACCATCAAACACCGAAAAGAAAACCATATCATCTCGCTTGATTTCCTTTTTAGAAGATAAATACCGACCTACGATTGCTTGGGCATTACGTAAAAAGAGATTGGTGCTAGGTATGGCTGTTGGTCTATTGGTTTTTACAGGATTTTTATATTCCAGAATGGGCGGCGAATTTGTACCAACCTTAGATGAAGGCGACTTTGTTATTCAACCTGTATTAAAGACAGGGATGTCCTTAAGTAAAACCATTGAAGCCACTACGCAAATGGAAAAAATACTAAAAAAATTCCCAGAAGTGGAACAGGTAGTGAGCAGAATTGGTGCTGCGGAAGTACCAACCGACCCGATGTCTATGGAAGAAAGTGATGTTATTATAAAATTGAAACCAAAAGGCGAATGGACATCTGCCGATTCCAAAGATGAATTAGCAGATAAATTTAAAGAAGCCTTATCTAATGAAATCGCAGGAGTAGATTTTGAGTTTACCCAACCTATCGAAATGAGATTTAATGAATTGATTACAGGAGTAAGAGCTGATTTGGCAATCAAGGTTTTTGGAGAAGATTTAGACGTATTGTATCGAAAAGCATTGGAAATAGAAAAAGCCATTCAAAACGTAGAAGGAGCGGCTGATATTTCGGTAGAAAAAACAGCAGGTTTGCCGCAAATGTCGGTTAAATATAACCGCCGGAAAATTGCCAAATACGGATTGAATATAGAGGACTTAAACAAGGTCATTACAATGGGTTTTGCGGGAATGCCAGCGGGAACAGTATTTGAAGGCGAAAAGCAATTCGATTTAGTGATTCGTTTTGATGATTTGCACAGAAAGGACATTGAGAATATTGAAACCGCATCGGTATCACTTCCCAATGGAACAAAATTACCATTAAGCGAATTTGCAACCATAAGCTATACAAAAGGACCTGCAAAAATTTCGCGGGATAATACCAAACGTCGTATAGTGGTAGGTGTAAATGTTAGAAACCGAGATTTAGAGTCGGTGGTAAAAGATGTACAGGCAATTATTCAAAAGGATATCAAAATTCCAACAGGCTATTCTATAAGCTACGGTGGGCAGTTTGAAAACTTGCGCACAGCTTCGGCTCGATTAAAAATAGCAGTACCTATCGCCTTGATTTTGATATTTGTCCTATTGTACTTCGCTTTTGATTCCGTAAAAGAAGCGTTAATGATTTATAGTGCCATCCCATTATCCGCTATTGGTGGTGTAATGTTATTGTATATAAGGGATTTACCTTTTAGTATTTCGGCAGGTGTTGGATTTATTGCGCTTTTTGGTATAGCAGTATTAAACGGTATAGTATTGATTGAAGAGTTCAAAGAACTAAAAGCACACGGCATAAACAATATCAATAAACGAATATTAATGGGAACAAAAAATAGATTACGCCCTGTATTGCTAACAGCAGCAGCAGCAGCTCTAGGGTTTTTGCCTATGGCAATTTCAACATCTGCTGGAGCAGAAGTGCAAAGACCATTAGCAACTGTAGTTGTGGGCGGATTAATAACCGCAACGATATTGACCCTTGTAGTACTTCCAATTTTATATGCAATGTTCGATAGAAAAGGGCATCATCCTAAAAAGAAGACTAAAGTAAATTTAAAGGCGTTGAGCATTATGCTTTTACTGTTATTACCAATTTTTGGACAAGCACAACAAAACCCGTTAAGTGCGGAACAGACTGTACAATTGGCAATGGAGAATAATAAAGCACTTCAAGCTAGCGCTAAAAGAATCAACCAATCCGAACAAATGGTAGGTAGCGCTATAAATATTGATAAGACACAGGTTTACTATGGCTACGACCAAAACAATATTGCCGAAAATGGTCTGCCTCTAAAAGTTTTTGGATTGAGCCAATCGCTTCAATTTCCTACCATTTATGGTGCACAGCGCAAAGTGGAAAAGCAAAAAGTGGGAATGACGCAACAGCAATATCAACTAAACAAAAGGGTGTTGACCAAAGAAGTATATATGGCTTACTATAACCTTGTTTACAGCAATAATGTGGTTAGACAATACACCTATTTAGATAGTCTGTACAGTCAATTTGCAAGTGCTGCAAAGAAAAGATATAATGTTGGCGAAACCAATTTATTGGAAAAACTTACGGCAGAAACGAAGCAAAAAGAAATAGCCATTGCTTTAACCCAAGCACATGAGGATGTTTCAAGAGCACATACCATTCTCAATCAATGGGTGCAAAGTGACACATTGATTACGGTAAGTGAAGACAAACTTCCAAGGCTAGCATTAGAGGAGCTCAATATCACTAACCACCCAGGAATGTTGTATTACAATTCAGAAGAAAGTTTGGCAAAATCCTCACTCTCGTTAGAACGACAAAAGTTATTGCCCGATATACATTTTTCAGTATTTCAAGGCACTAATAATGGTGTGAATGCAAAAAACTACAATGGGTTTCAAGTGGGTGTTGCAGTACCGTTGTGGTTTGGAGCAAACAAATCAAAAATTAATGCCGCAAAAACCGAAACTATGATTGTGGCCAATGAATTTGAAAATTATAAAATTCAACTGCAATCAAATTATGATGCCCTTCTTTCTGATTTAAAAAAATATCAAGAAACGGTTGATTATTATGAAACTACAGGTAAGAAACTTTCAAAGGAATTAACAACAACCGCTTCAAAAGCATTTCAAAATGGCGAGATAGATTTCTTGCAATATGTACAGCTATTGGAAAGTTCAAAAAACATTGAAATCAATTATTTACAGAACTTAAACAAGTACAACAATACCGTTTTAGAGTTAAACTATTTAACCAATTAAAAATGAAAAATCCACACAACAATTCATCAAATTCAATTTTTTTCAAAAGCCTTTTATTGGTCGCAATAATGGCTTTAGCTTCTTGTAACTCAAATGAAAAAACTGAAGCTGCAAATACAGCCGAAACTGAAACAACTGAAGATACCGACATCATTACAATTACAGAAAATCAGTTTTCTGCAGGAAATATGGAAGTTGGAAAAGTAACCACGCAGCCTTTTAACACCATTGTAAAAGCCAATGGTATGTTTGCTGTGCCACCAGAAAACCAAGCAGATGTAAGTGCTTATTTTGCAGGCTATGTAAAAAACATCAGCCTGTTACCAGGCGACCCTGTTAAAAAAGGACAGACCTTATTCACGATTGAAAATCCTGAATACGTGCAAGTACAACAAGATTTCTTAGAAGCCAAAGGACGTTTGAGCTACTTAAAATCAGATTATGAGCGCCAAAAGGAGTTGATGGCAGATAACTTAACCTCAAAAAAGAATTTTCTAAAAGCAGAATCGGAATATACTGTAACCATGGCGCAATATCAATCCCTTAAAAAGAAGTTGAGCTTAATGAACATTAATCCGAATACATTATCGGGAGAGAATATTCGTTCAGTCATTAGCGTACTATCGCCATTATCGGGTTATGCAACAACCATTAATGCTACTAAAGGAATGTACTTAAATCCTTCGGATGTTGCTGTAACCGTTACTAATACTGATGATTTACACATTGAACTAAAGATTTTCGAAAAAGACCTTCCAATGGTAAAAGAAGGACAATTTATTAATGTACGACTACAAAATGATATGAATAAAGTGTATCAAGGCAAAGTGCATTTAGTAAATAAAGCGATAAATGCCCAAGACAGAACCGTCGCCATTCACGGCGATTTGGTAAACGAAAGTGATGTAAAACTATTTGCACCTGGAATGTATATAGAAGGAGAAATATTAACTACCACTTCAGAACATCCTGCGTTACCAGTAGAAGCAGTTGCGAATATTGATAATGACTACTTTGTTTTGGTTAAAGAAAACGGTACAACTTTTAAAAGGGTGTTAGTCAAAGTGGGTGCTGCTAATAATGGCTTTATTCAAATAATTAACGCCAATGATTTTAAACCAGATACAGAATTTTTGACCAAAGGGACATTTAATCTAATAACAGAATAGATGGAAGATAAAGAACAAGGATTAGACAATTATTTAGATAGCCATTTCATCCACAGAAGTAATTGGTTAAGAGCAGCGGTACTTGGCGCAAATGACGGTATTTTATCAACAGCAAGTCTCGCCATAGGTGTTGCAGCTGCAAGTGCGACACGAGAGCCTATTATTTTGGCAACATTAGCAGGTCTTGTTGCTGGTGCTTTGTCAATGGCAGCAGGAGAATACGTTTCCGTGAGTTCACAAACCGATGTGGAAAAGGCAGACATTGAACGCGAAAAACAAGAATTAAGCGAAATGCCCGAAATTGAATTACAACGCCTTGCAGAAATTTATGAAAAAAGAGGTTTGAAAAAAGAAACAGCTTTAACCGTAGCTAAAGAATTAACAGAACACGATGCTTTGGGTGCACACATTAGAGATGAATTGGGAATAAATGAAATTAGCCAAGCCAAACCTATTCAAGCGGCTTTTGCATCTGGGGCGGCATTTACCGTAGGTGGATTACTTCCTTTTTTGGTAACACTTTTTCTGCCTTTAAATAGTATGGAATATTCTCTTTATGGTTTTGCACTTTTCTTCTTGATAATTCTGGGAGCACTAGCTGCTAAAACAGGCGGTTCAAGTATCGTTAAAGCCATTGCTCGTATCACGTTTTGGGGAACAGTTGCAATGGGTCTAACTGCATTGGTCGGTTACTTGTTCAATGTAAATATGGTTTAAACAAAAAAATAAATTATGAACGACGCACATTTTCATTTAGTAGTCAATCATTTGCCTATTGTGGGCGTATTGATTGGTTTTTTAGTGTTGTTAGCAGGTTTAATTATGAAAAAACCGCAAATCAAAAATACAGCATTAGGTATTTTTATTTTTTCTGCATTAACAGCTATTGCAGCTTTTTTAACAGGTGAAGGTGCTGAAGAAATAGTTGAGAATTTACCTGGAATTAGTGAAACACTAATCCATAAACACGAAGATTATGCAGAATTGTTTCTTACGATGATGCTGATTTTAGGAGGCGTATCGCTAATAACCTTGTTTTTACAATACAAAAAGTTGCCATTCTCAAAATATGGATTTGTACTCATTTTACTGCTTTCTATGGTAACAATGGGAATTGCTAAATACGTTGGGACAAGTGGCGGAGAAATAACACACATAGAGATTAGAAGCGATGCAAATGTTATTCAATTAGATGGAAACCAGGACCACAACGATGATTAGTAGCGTTGCTACATATTGTAAAGATTTATTGACGACTTCAAAATGTTCGGCATTGCCTTTTCATAATCTTCAACATACCAAGGAAGTGGTGCAGAATGTAAAATACTTATGCGCTGCTATGGATATTAATAAGCAAAATACAGAGATTCTTGTCGTTGCAGCGTGGTTTCACGATACAGGATTCTCAACCACCTACAAAGGTCACGAGGATGAAAGTAAATTGATAGCCACCCATTTTTTAAAAAAAGAAAAAGTTAGTAAAGATTTTATAGAAAAAGTCAATAATTGTATCGATGCCACTAAAATGCCACAATGTCCAACCACAGCTTTGGCCGAAGTGCTTTGCGATGCCGATATTTTTCACATCAGCAATTCGCATTTCTTTTATCGAAAACTTTTGCTTCGTAGGGAATGGGAAGTGTATTGCGATAACAAAGTAACCGATTTTGAATGGCATAAACTGAATTTAGAATTTTTAAAAAAGCACCATTTTAGAACCCTTTACGGAGAAGATATCCTTGAACAAGGAAAACAAGAAAATATACATAAAGTAGAACAAATATTAGCTAGTTACTAGCTGAAAATTACATCTTAAAAACCTTAAATAAAATGTCAAAAATCTTCCCAATGCGCTTCACTTTATTCAAAGCCTATATTGGCTTGTTTTTAATACTTTCTTTTATAGTAAGGTGTAGTTTCTTTATTTGGAATTTTTCTGAAGTAGATAAAGAAGCATTTACTCTTATTGAAACCTTCGGAATAGGCTTCTTGTTCGATATAGCAACAATTTCATTTTTTGCTATACCTTATTTAGCATACTTATTGTTTTTTCCAAAACGATTTTATGGTTCTATAGTAGATAAAATCATTACTTATTTTGGATTCTCAATTGGTGTGCTGATTATATTTTTTTCCTTCTTTGGAGAGTTTACATTTTGGGATGAATTTCAAAGAAGATATAATTTTATAGCTGTAGATTATTTAATTTATACTTACGAGGTAGTAAAGAACATTAATGAATCTTACCCGTTGCCTATCCTTATTTCTGCTATGTTAATATTGGTTTTAACGAGTTTATTTATTGTGTATAAGTTAGGCTATTTTAATAAAACATTTAAAAGTGATACCACATTCAAACCTAAATTAATCGCTTCGTTTCCTTGGATAGTTATTGTTGTTATTAGTCTCATGTTTATTACAAATAAACAAGCGGATTTTTCTGAAAACCGATACAATAACGAACTGGCAAAATCAGGAATTTACTCATTCTTTGCAGCCTTCCGTAATAACGAGTTGCCTTATAATGAATTTTATAAAACCATTCCAAAAGAAGAAGCTTTTAAAACCGTTAAAGCGAGTTTGTTAAATTCAAAAAATGCGTTTGGAAATGCAAATATAAATTCGATTTATAGAACAATATTAAATACAGATAGTATTCAGAAATCAATAACACCCAATGTCATTTTCATTTGTATAGAAAGTTTAAGTGCCGATTTTTTAAGTGAATTTGGTAATAAAAATAACATTTCACCAATACTAGATTCATTAGCCAATAACAGTCTGTTATTTCTAAATCTCTATGCAACAGGAACACGAACAGTAAGAGGAATGGAAGCGATAACCTTATCCATTCCGCCAACACCAGGACGTAGTATTGTAAAACGAAAAAATAATCAAGATTTATTTACCATTGGAGAGGTATTTAAACAAAAGGGTTACGAACGTAATTTCTTCTATGGAGGCGATGGCTACTTTGATAATATGAACACCTATTTTGGAGGAAACGGTTTTAATATCGTTGATAGAGGACGTGGTTTTCTCTTGGATAAAAACATTACAACCACTCGTACTAATATTGAAGATGACGAAGTTACTTTTGAAAATGCTTGGGGAGTTTGTGATATGGATATTTACAATAAAGTACTAAAAGAAGCTGATAAGGCCTACGTAACGGGAAAACCATTTTTCGATTTTGTAATGACGACTTCTAATCACAAACCTTATACCTACCCAGAGGGCAAAATAGATATACCTTCAGGAACAGGGAGAAATGGCGCAGTAAAATATACCGATTATGCAATTGGTCAATTTATAAAAAAGGCACAGCAAAAACCTTGGTTTAAAAATACGGTATTCGTAATAATGAGTGACCATTGTGCAAGTAGCGCAGGACGTTGGGAATTGGATGTTAAAAATTACCACATACCGGCATTAATTTTCAATTTACCGAATCAACAACCAGAAAAAATAAACAAGCTGGCTTCTCAAATTGATGTATTTCCAACCTTGTTTTCGGCCCTGCATTGGAACTATAAGTCCAATCTCTTCGGAAATGATATTATGTCAATGCAACCACAAGATGAGCGTGCGTTTATAGGAAACTATAGAAAATTAGGGTATCTAAAAGACAATAAAATCTTGATATTAGATGAACAGAAAAATGCAAATTTCTACTCTTGGAATCCTTCAGATAATAGCTTGACAACCATTCCTTCCGAAGAAAGTTTTGAGAAAAAAAGTATTTCATTCTATGAGGTTTCAGATGATTTATATAGAAATGAAGGTTTAAAACTAAAGCGTAAATAAGGTGGTAACTATTCATTTCATAATTAACCCAATTGCAGGAACCGGTCATCATAGTTTTTCTGAAACATTACTTCATAATTACTTTGAAGTAGATAAATATAATATCAGTATTAAATTTTCAAATTACAAAGGACACGCAATCGATTTAACCAAAGAATCTATCAAACAAAAAGCGAATATCATTGTTGCTTGTGGCGGAGATGGCACTATAAATGAAGTGGCTTCAACTTTGGTTGGCACCTCTATTCCTTTAGGTATTATCCCAATTGGTTCAGGTAATGGTTTAGCTTCTAATTTGAATATTCCAAGAAATATTATAAAAGCACTTAAAATCATTAAAAATAATAACCAAACAAAAATTGATGTTGGCTGCATAAATGAAAGATATTTTTTTAGTAATACTGGTTTTGGCTTTACGGCTAGTGTTATAGGAAACTATGAATCTTTAAAGCAAAGAACACTTTTTTATTATATAAAAGCTTCTTTTAAATCATTTAAAGAATTTAATAAAGTAAAGGAAAATATTACCATTATAAATGGCGCTTCTGAAATCGTAAATCCATTTTTAATTTTTATTTCAAATTCAAATGTAATGGGGTATAATTTCAGTTTAACACCTAAAGCTTCATTACAAGATGGTCTGTTAGATGTGGTTATTGTACCTAAAATAAGTAAACTGAAGATGTTACTTTTTGGCTTTTGTATGATAATCAAAAAACCAAATGTATTAAAAGGCGTTAAAAGCTTTCAAACAAAGGAAATTTTGCTTTCTCGAAATCAAAATAATTTTTTCGAATTTCAAATTGATGGAGAATTAGCTCAACTAAAAGAACAATCTCTTTCTGTGTATTTAAAAGAGAAGTCATTACGTGTTATCATTTGTTAAAAAAAAATAAAATATGAGACAAATTAGTTTAATTAAATTAAGTAAATCGATTGCCTTTTATGTTGAATGTGAAGAGTTATAAAGAAGATGAACGTATATTTACCAAAGGCAGAAGCAATTTATTAGGCTTATATCGAGCCATTAAAAGTTTATGTTTTTATTAAAAATAATTGATATCATTATATGATATTAATAAAAAAAACCGTTTAGTATATAACTTTGTAAATTATTTTATTTTATGAAAAAAAATTTATCAGTAGCATTGTTATTTATAGCTACAATTACCTTAGTAAATGCCCAAGAATGGCAAACAAATTTTGCGAAAGCAAAAGAAAAAGCAGCAAAAGAAAGCAAACCAATTATACTAGTTTTTCAAGGCTCGGACTGGTGTGCACCTTGTATAAAGTTAGATAGAGAAATTTGGAGCACAGAAGTTTTTAAAACCTATGCAGCAAAACATTATGTAATGTTACGAGCTGATTTTCCTAGAAAAAAGAAAAACGCATTATCAGAATCTCAAACAAAAGCCAACGCTACACTTGCAGAAAAATACAACAAACAAGGTTATTTCCCATTTGTGGTAGTGCTTGATTCTAATGGTAACGTTTTAGGCGAAAATAGTTATAAAAAAACAACACCAGAAAATTATATTAAAGAATTAAATACATTTATAAAATAATTTGAAACATCATTTTTTTATATTATTTCTGTCTTTTACATTAGCTTGTATTGCTCAGGAGCCGTACAAACGCACACTCAAATTAATGGGTAGTCGTTTTGATATTACGGTTGTTGCTAACGATTCTGTACAAGGAAACCAATATATTGATACCGCTGTTGCGGAAATTTCAAGAATAGAAAAACTCATCTCATCTTGGGATGGAAATTCTCAAACTTCAAAAATTAATAGAAATGCCGGAATAAAACCTGTAAAAGTAGATTCAGAACTTTTTGAGTTAATAGAAAGAGCCATTGGAATTTCAAAACTTACCGATGGTGCTTTTGATATCAGTTATGCATCAATGGACAACATTTGGAAATTTGATGGTAGTATGACCACTATGCCTTCGGAAGAAGAAATTACAGCTTCGGTATCTAAAGTGGGTTATCAAAATATTATACTTAACAAAGAAAATAGTACGGTTTTCTTGAAATCTGAAGGGATGAAAATTGGCTTCGGTGCCATTGGCAAGGGCTATGCGGCAGATAAAGCCAAAGATTTACTAATTTCAAAAGGAGTGCCATCAGGAATCATAAATGCTTCTGGAGATATGAATACTTGGGGAAAACAGCCCAATGGAAAAGAATGGAAAGTGGCCATTACCAATCCAATAGATAAGAATAAAGTTTTTGCTTTGCTTCCTATTACAAACGAAGCAGTTGTAACCTCTGGTAATTATGAAAAGTTTGTCAATTTTAACGGCACTCGGTATTCACATATCATAGACCCACGAACAGGTTATCCATCTACCGGAATTATAAGCGTAACCGTTTTTGCACCCAAAGCAGAATTGGCTGATGCTCTGGCAACGTCCGTTTTTGTAATGGGAAAAGAAGCGGGATTGGACCGTATCAATCAATTGCCAAAAATAGAATGCATCATTATAGATGATAAAGGAAATATCACAAAATCAAAGAACATAGAAATCGATAAACTATGATGAAGAAAATAATAATGCTCACTATGATTACGTGCTTCTTTAGCAGTTGCGTAGTGGTTAAGGAATATGAGAAGGTTAATATAAATGACCCAGATATGGCACTCGCAGATAAGAAATGTGACCGTAATGTAACAACTGCACATTCTTATAGAGAAGCTGCCGTTGGGGCAAACGGAGGAAAAACTGGAGGAGGCTGCGGCTGTAATTAAATCAAAATTTCAATTGAAAAAATTTATTCTTTTTATGTGTGTATTCGCTTTTGCGAAAGCGTACTCTCAAACTAGTCAAGACTCAACCAAAGTCTATAAAAAACGTGTATTAGAAACTGTTGAAGTAGATTTTTTATCAAGCTATTATAGTCAAGATGGAGATAACGCAGCGGTAAGCGGTGGTATCGGGACTGAAGAATTGACTGATGTTACAGGGACATTTGTAGTCTCTATTCCTTTAAATGATGATGATGTATTAACAATTGATGCAGGTGTATCGGCATACACCTCTGCTTCATCAAGTAATGTGGGGCCTTTTGATGATGGTCCTGCAGACCCTTTTCAAGCGTCATCAGGTGCATCAAGTAGTGACTTGTGGGCGAATGTAACAGGAAGTTACAGTCATAGTTCTGACGACCGAAACGATATTTGGTCTGCCAAATTATCGGTATCCACTGAATACGATTACTTTTCGGTAGGTGTCGGGGGTAGTTATACCAAACTTTTTAACGAAAAAAACACTGAAGTTAGTGTAAACGGGAATGTATATATAGATACCTGGAACGCTATTTATCCTACAGAATTGAGGCCGTTTGGTGCTGGTGGAGATGGATTGAATAATCGTTTGTTTACCCAAAATACCATAACAGGAAATGCCAATTATAATCCGAGGTTTGAGCCTTTTGATAGTGAAGGGCGTAATTCCTATTCCTTAGGCTTTGGTTTCTCGCAAATTTTACATAAAAATGTACAAGGTTCATTGGCGTTAGATTTTGTGCAACAACAAGGGTTGTTGTCTACACCATTTCAACGCGTCTATTTTGGAGATGTAGCCGATTCCTTTATTGATGATTTTCAGCTTGCAGATGCTATTGAGCGCTTGCCCGATTCAAGATTTAAAGTAGCTGTAGGTGGTCGTTTAAATTGGTATCTCAATGAAACCTTTACAGTAAGAACCTTCTATCGTTATTATTTTGACGATTGGGGAATCAATTCACACACTGCAAGTATTGAAGTGCCAGTGAAAATTACCGATAAGTTTACGCTGTATCCTTCTTACAGGTTCTATAATCAAACCGCAGCCGATTATTTTAACCCATACGAAGGTGCTTTGTCCACAGATGAGTTTTACACTTCAGATTATGACCTTTCGGAATATTCGGCAAATCAATTTGGGTTTGGAGTGTCTTACACAGACATTTTTGCGAAAGCCCATCTCTGGAAATTTGGACTTAAAAGTATAGACCTGAAATTCTATCAATATGATAGGGATACCACATTTAGTTCTAGCATCATTACAGCAGGATTTAAGTTTGTGATGGATTAACTCAAGATTTATAAAATGATAACTGTCTTGTGGTTTTTAACCACAGGGCAGGAAAACTATACCTTATGTATGAAGAAATTAATAATAATATTTGCTGTTTTTGCAAGCTTTTTAGCAAATGCGCAACAGGGAATTATTGAGCCTGTTACTTGGAATTCTAAAGTGCAAAAGATTTCTGATACCGAATATAATATTATTCTAACGGGTAGTATTGATGAAGAATGGCACGTTTTTTCTCAATTTACTAATGAAGATGGTTCTTTACCTTCGGTATTAACTTTTAAAAATAGTGAAGGGAATTATGAACTGGTAGATAATGCAAAAGAAGGTGAAACCGTAAAGGCATTTAACGATATTTTCGAAGTAGAGGAAACCTACTTTTTAAATAAAGCCCAATTCACACAGCGTATAAGCTTACTTTCAGAAGGTGTAAAACAAGTAAATGTTCATTTGGAATATCAGGTATGTAAGGACGTCTGTATTAACAAGGAAGAAAATTTCATTATAAACTTGGACGGGACTAAAGCTGAGCTTACTAATGTAGTATTAGACGAAAAAAGTAAAGCACTCTCTAATAGTTTGCTATTAGATTTAAAGCACAAAGAACGCTTACAATCCGGTTCAGATGAAATCACCACAGAAGGTAATTTATGGAAAATTTTTGCACTTGGCTTTTTAGGCGGCCTTGTAGCGTTGCTCACCCCTTGTGTGTTTCCTATGATACCACTTACGGTATCTTTTTTTACCAAGCAATCCGGTAATAAAAGTAAGGGAATCACAAATGCCATTTTATATGGAGCTTTTATAGTCATTATCTATGTGGGCTTAAGTGTTCCATTTCATTTTTTGGATTCGGTAGACCCGGAAATTTTAAATACGATATCTACAAATATTTGGCTCAATGTTATATTTTTTATCATATTCATCTTTTTTGCTTTTTCATTCTTTGGTTATTACGAATTAACATTGCCTAGTTCCTGGTCAAATAAAATGGATTCCGCTTCTAGTGCTGGTGGTCTAATAGGAATCTTCTTTATGGCGGTAACACTCGCTTTGGTTTCTTTCTCGTGTACAGGACCCATTTTAGGCTCGCTATTGGCAGGTTCGCTAACTAGTGCTGGTGGTGCGTTTCAACTTACCGCAGGAATGACTGGATTTGGTGCTGCACTTGCGCTACCATTTGCACTATTTGCCTTGTTTCCTAACTTGTTGAAATCCTTACCAAAATCTGGCGGATGGTTAACCACAGTAAAAGTGTTATTAGGTTTTGTGGAGCTAGCATTGGCCTTTAAATTCTTATCAAATGCGGATTTGGTAGCACATTGGGGAATTCTTAAACGAGAAGTTTTCATAGGTATTTGGATGGTCATATTCCTGTTAATGGCATTATACTTCTTTGGTGTTATTCGCTTTCCACACGATGGCAAAAAGAAATTGAGTTTCCCAAAAATTTCATTTGCCATATTAGTGGTTGCGTTTGTCATTTATCTAGGAACGGGACTTACTAAAAATTCACACCTAAAATTGTTGGCAGGGTTTCCGCCACCTACATTTTACAGCCTATATGAACAAGAATCTGATTGTCCACTAGGGTTAGACTGCTATAAAGATTTTGATGAAGGTCTCGCTTTTGCGAAAGCGAATAACAAACCTATTCTTTTAGATTTTACAGGATGGGCTTGTGTTAATTGTAGAAAGATGGAAGAAAATGTTTGGAGCGACCCAAAAGTTTATAAACTACTAAAGGAAAACTATGTTTTAATTTCACTTTATGTAGACGACCGCAAAGCACTCTCTGAAGATGAGCAATTCAAAATAAAACTTAGCGAAAATCATTTAAAATCTATTGAAACCGTAGGCGATAAATGGTCAACATTTCAATATGTAAACTTCCAGACGGCTTCTCAACCTTACTATGTAACTATGAATGCCAACCTTGAAATACTCAACGAGGCAAAACAGTATGCTGGGATTGATGAGTATTATGAGTGGTTAAAGGTTGGTGTTAGGAAGTAGAATTTTGTTTGCTTTTGTTATTTTAAGTTGCGCTATAATTATTTAACTATCACGTTTTTATCAAATGCATAGGTTATGGTTTCGACATAAAATTATTTGTCGATAAAAACTATCACTCAAAAGTTAATAACACTATCCAATGCATCATCAGCATCTTTGTGGATGAGAAATCTAAATAATTTAGGCTTTAGGAAGATGACAATCTTTAAAAGCTTTCCCGCTTTTACAAGGACAAGGATCATCTGGGGACATAAACATTTCTTTTACTACAAAATCTGCTTCCCCTTTAAATTTTCCTTCTTTACCAGTTTCCGCAATTTTTAAAATTTCTTCCATTTCAGCTTCTTTTGTTTTTAATTCTTCGGCAGAAGGTTTGAGTCTTCGAGTAAGTTCCATATCAAAAATATTGTCCCATATTCGATACGTTTCAGAATCTTTAACAGGCGGCTCATCAAATACTTTCCCTTCTACATTTACTGCTTTGAATTTTTTAAAATCGTCTTTAAGTTGTGGTAATGTGACAAAGAATGTATCGGTTGGTTGGACAGCAAAGAAGAGATTCTTTAAAAATTTGTCATTTGTACTAAACACTCTTGCAAAAGGCGCATAGAACAAGTATTCTAAATCCAAGAGGTTTGTTAACCGTTCCCCACACAAAGAATTATTTATACCAATGAAGTAGAGGCAGACAATTTCGTAACAATACATAGCATAATTGGCAAAGCTATGTAAATCTGGATGTGACTCGTTTTTCCATCGAGCTTGGATAGACTCTCTTAAGTCTGGACTGATTTCAAAATAATCTATTACAAGATTTAATGTGTCAGCGGGTTCAAGTTCAACATAAAGTCGTTCCTGTAATCGTTCTTTTAATGCTAAAAACTTCTCTTCGTTTGAAGGTTTGTGGTCTTTTATTTTTATGCCTTTAAGATGGTCAAACTTTCCTTTAAATTCATCTACTACATTTTCATCTTTAGATTCTGTTCGCCATACTTCAGCTATGATTTCATCCAATTTGTCAAAATCGCCTTTTTTCCATCGTTTAATAGAGAGTTCTTCGAGTGTTTCAACGAATGTCATTCCTTTTTTTGTTGGCGTATTTATGGATTTCTTAGCGTTTAGAAAAGGTCGATTATCAGCTGTGGTAAATTCGCCAGTCAATGATTTTTCAACCAGCACCTTATAATTCATATTCACATAGGCATTATATGGGAACATTTTTTTTGCAAGATCAATAACTTGGTCTTTAGGTGTTTTTCTACCTTCCTTTTCTTCTTTTGCAAGGTCGCCAAGAATCTCTGAAACCAATAAGGGTGTAATGTTGACGATGTAATATTTATGAAGTTCTATTATATCTTCATAATTAAGACCTTGGAATGTTGATTTATCTAATACTATTGGTATTGACATATTTGTAGTTTTAATTTCGCAAAATTCATTTTGTTTTTATGTCTTTCAAAATTATCATTATTTGCGAATAAAACTTTTCGCTTGGAATTATAGATATAGACCTGGAATATATGTTTTAGGTGTAAGAAATGGAATTGACAATCTCGCCTGAACGGTTTGATTAAAATTGAAATTTTTGAAATCTGTTACTTCATAAAAATCATTTCGAGTAGGTTCAGAATCCAAAGCATATACAACACCATATGGTGGGAATGTAATTTCCCCAAGGGTATGATAGCCTTTTTTAGTTCTTGCCATTCCCCAACCATTTCTTACTTGTTTTGTAACGGTGTGATAAACAAAAACTCTCAAACTTTCTGGAAAAGCCTTTGAGTCTTTATCCAAAATGTAATCTGAAAGCCCTTTTAAATTTAATAGCTGGTCGCTTGTGTCTATGGCCATAAACATTGCTAATATCTGTTTTAAAATATTTAGGGGCTGTATGGCATATTCAAAGTTTATGGTTTTCGACGCCCAGATTCTATTTGTTAAAGCCATCATCCCCATATAGGCAAACTTTTTATAGCTGTCCCCATAGTAACTGCCCGTAAGATTATTACAAGGCTCGCATAAATAATAACCACCAGCACCTTGATTACTACGAATTTTTTTACCGTACAAATAGCTTTTTTTGTCGTGAAGATGGATGGACTTTTGAAAGAATACAGGATTAGAATTAAATGCACTTTGTGGTGGAACGCGCTCGAACGTTAGTTTTCCATAATTACCGCAAATTCTGCAAATTCCTTCTTTCTTCAAATAATACTTAGTGATTAAGGTTTTTAATTTTCTCAGTTAATTCTTTGTTTTGAAATCTTTCTTTAGCTTCACGTTCAATTCTTAATCCCAAGCCTTTTGTCTGATTGATATGATTTGAGGTAAGTTGACTGATATAGGCATAGATTATACCAACGTCCTTATTCATTTTTGTGTTCCAGTCGAAGTTATAAAGTTCTTTCAATTCTTCTGTCGGTGTAGTTCTGAATACGAAATTAGGGTTTTTATAGTGTCTGCCATCGTCCAGCAATATGACCATAAGAAAGACTCTGCTAAACCCTATCTTAACGTAGCCATCTGCTTGCTTTGTTCCCTTTTTCTGAACGCTTGTAATCTTGTTGATTTTTGGCGATTGATTTTCTAAGGATTCTGATTTTACTATTTTACATTCTATTCCAACAGCATTACTTTCATCGCTTGCTTTGTAAAGAAGGATATCAATATCGCCAGGTTTCTTTTTAGGTTCAGTAATTGGTTCCTTTACGCCACAATGATGGATGACAGAGGATGATGAAAATAGCTTTCTGTATAACATCTGTTTAAAATTATCATTGCTTATTAACCAATCAATGACATCGTTCTCATTTTCAAAGGTTCTGGTCACACTTACATCTGGCTCGGAATTATTTACAAAAAATGAAATTTTTGATGCGCCCGTTATAGGTTGTCTATCTGAAATGACAAACTGTGTAACCTCGTATTCCGGTGGTGGTTCTTTTTGAAAGAAAGCCTTAATTGTTTTTTGAAGTCTCGCCAGTATTTTCATAGATTAAAATGGCAATACTTGGTCAGTAAATTGCTTGAATATTTCACTGGCGAGCGCTTTGTCGAATGCTTTTTGAGATACTAAATCATACAATTTAGCTTTAAGAAGTTGACCAAATGATTTTTTGTCAAGGTTTGGAATATCCTCTCGTAGCTCATCAAATTCATCGAAGATGATTTGCTGGCCATAACCTAATTTTTCAATTTCTGAGAGTACTTTTTTAATCAGTTCCTTTAGTTCTTCATCAGAACTGCTAATTTTTGAGTAGTCTGTAACCTTTACTTTTCTTGCCTGTTCTATAGCGTATTTACCCTCAAGAGTTAAACGAGCACCAGTATCCTTAGTTGTAAGGATATCGACAAATCCTCTATTCTCTAACATTTTACCATAATCCCAATCTTCCCCGTGAATTTTCATTTCCACACCATTGCCTTCAAGTATCCACTTGATGGAATGATATTTTCTGTCATCGTATAGCTCATATAATTTGGAAAGAACGAGGTCGAGCCTACCGTCTGTGTCTAAATTTTTTCGTTCTTCTAAATCAATTTCATCAATCCTCACAATAGCATCTGAAATGGATAACGATTTCACATAATAAGCAAGACCATTAATCTCACTTTTAAGTGCTTCAATAGTATTTCTTATTTTTTGAGCAATGGGTAGCTTGAAACCAGTATTGAATCCACGTTTCTCTTTAAATTCATAGCCAAAATTTCTATGTTCAGGTTCAAAAGAAGTTTTTACGTAGTCAATTACTTCGCTTTCCCAGCTTTGCTTTTCTTCCTTTAGGTTTTCTAAATCATTTTCAGTTCTTGAAGACTTATATTTTTCAACTAAAGCTTTGCCTTCTGCTTTGTGTCCTTCAATTTTATTTTTGAAATCTTTCCATTTGACCTTTAGAATCATAAAAAATATTTTAGTTCATAAAGGTAGTGGAATGGAAATGCAAACTATTAAATTCTTAATTGAAGATTTCAACAGTCCGTTAAATCTAATTAAATTTTATTAGCCAATTTTTGATTTGAGAAGCGCCATATCATCACTCACTTTCCTCTCAACGACCCTTGCATAGATTTGTGTTGTGGATAGTTTGGTATGCCCTAATAATTTGGATACCGTCTCTATTGGAACACCATTGCTTAAAGTTACTGTTGTAGCAAAAGTATGGCGAGCCATATGAAAAGTTAGGTTTTTTTTGATACCACATAGGTCGGCGATTTCTTTTAAATAACTGTTCAATTTCTGATTGGATAACCTGGGCAAAAGATTGGATGTGTCATTGGTTCTATAATGGTCTTTATATTTATCTATTAAGATTGCAGCTTTGGGCAATAGTGGAATTTTGAACGGTGCACCTGTTTTTACCCTTTTGGCCATTATCCAAGGACTACCATCTATACCCATTACAATATTATCTTCATTTAATTGTACAATGTCAACATAAGAAATACCGGTGTAACAACTAAAAACAAATAAATCTTTCACAACCATAAGACGCTCTATGGACGAAGACAAATCTTCAATACTTAATAATTCAAAATCTGTAAGGAAACCACGTTCTTTCTTTTCAATTTTCATTTTAAAATTGACAAACGGGTCTCTTTCCATCCATTTCATCCGATAGGCAAGAGTAACCATTCTGCGTAAACGCTTAATATGCTTCATTGCGGTATTATTGCCAATTTTAGATTGACCACTTTTAGGTACATACGACCGAAGAAAATCTTCAAAGCCCACGATAAAACCATATTCAAGGTTGAAGAGTGGGATGTCTGTAAGTTTGTATTCCTTTAGAATATATTCCATCATATAACGTTGACTGGTCTTATATTGACCCATCGTATTCCTATGCAACTTGTGTTGCATCTTTTCATTGTAGTAGTCTACAAGGTTTTGAAAGGAAAAACGTGTTTTATCTTCGCCTAAAAATTTGGCTTTGACCATTTGGGAAGTGAAAGGCACTTCATCCCTCTTGAAATCTTCGTAAATCCTATATACTTTTGATTGTACTTCGTTCAAGTAAAGATTGAGAATACGGGAATCCTTATCGGTCCCACTTGCTCTTTGTAGTTTTTCATCCCAAGTAGAAATATTGATTTTCTTCTTGAGACTAATGTTAACACGTTTACCGTTTAAGGTAACCCGAATGTAGATGTTTGCTTTGTTGTTTACAGCACGTTTTCCGTACACCCAAAACAAAATTGAAAATGTTGATGAAGTTCGCATAATTGTCGTCTTTAATGATTAAACATTTAGTGAGACGAAAGTCAAATCAACTATACTAACATCAGTAAGTTACGTCAATCTGTCAACATAATCGCAGATAAAAAAATATGTTGACGATTTGTGACCTTTTAGATGCAAATGATATGAAATTATATGATTGCCCTAAAAACATAAAACCTTGCAAATCATAAGATTTACAAGGTTTTGAGGGAATTTGATTTCCCATTTAGCGGTCTGGACGAGACTCGAACTCGCGACCCCCTGCGTGACAGGCAGGTATTCTAACCAACTGAACTACCAGACCGTTGCGTTATTGCGAGGGCAAATATACCACCGTTTTACAATCCTGCAAACCTTTTTTTGCATTTTTTTCAGAATAATTTCAACCCATCAACCAATCTTTTGTCTTTCAACAAGATAAGTCGTCAAAATTTTTTCGAGATTTTTATTAATATCCGCCTGCACATACTGGATCTTATACCTGGCGCATTCCAGCTTAAGGGAATTGATATAATCCCCAACCGCAAGTTTGTAATTTTCCTTTACATTTTCAGAATATAAATCTACCTGTGCACCAGTTTCCACATCGGTAAACCGCCTGGGAACATTGTCAAAATCAAAACTAAGCTCCCTCTTTTCATCCATTACATGAAAAAGCACTACTTCATGCTTATTATACTTTAAGTGCCGCAGAGCCTCAAATAAATCAGTTTCTTCGGCATCTGCCTGGAACATATCGGTAAATAAGAATACAAGTGATCTCTTTTTCAGTTTTTCCGCAATCTGGTGCAGGTATTTATGAGTATCGGTTGCCCTTCTTTCAGATTCTTCCCACATAAGCCCGTTAAGCGTATTCAAAAGCATATGATGGTGCCGCTCACTTCCCTTTTCAGGCGCGTAGAATTCGAAATGGTCACTATACACGCTCAAGCCAACCGCATCGCGCTGCCGCTTCATTATTTCCATGATACAGGCCGAAGCTAAAGCAGCAAATCCAATTTTATTTAAAGAACCCACGTCTTGATTTCTCAATTTTGGATAATGCATAGAAGACGAGTTATCCAGAATTAAATGGCATCTCAAATTCGTTTCCTCTTCATACCGCTTTGTATAAAGTTTATCGGTCTTGGCAAATAACTTCCAATCGATATGCTTTGTACTCTCGCCGTTATTATAAATTTTATGCTCAGCAAATTCCGCAGAAAATCCGTGAAACGGACTCTTATGTATCCCCGAAATATATCCTTCCACCACCTGCCTCGCCAGTAACTCAATATTGGTAAATCCTCCTGCTTTGTGTACTTGTTCCTGTAAATCCATCCCGCTTAATTCTAAAAACAAACTGTAATATATAGAAAAAGGCCTGATTTTCATCAGGCCTTTTCCTTATCGTTATCTAATAATCCTACTATAAAAGATTATCAAGAGCTTCAGCATAAGTAGTTTTAGGAGCTACACCAACCTGGCGGCCTACTAATTCCCCATTCTGAAAAACAAGTACTGTAGGTATATTTCTCACTCCGTATTTGGCAGCAAACTCCTGGTTCGCATCCACATCAAGCTTTCCAACCAGTGCTTTCCCTTCGTATTCCTGACTTATCTCGTCGATGATAGGTCCAACCATTCTACAAGGTCCACACCATGCAGCCCAAAAATCTACCATTACAGGCTTATCACTCTTTAAAACTTTCTCTTCAAAAGTCGCATCTGTTATTTCAATTGCCATAATATCTTATTTTAAGTTTCGCTTCTTTTTATATGATATGTAAAAATAGTCAAATATTTTTGCTTTCCTTACACAAGCAATATTGTATTTGGCTATATCCTTATTCGCAAGGCTTATTTGGCGGTTTCCCCGCGCTCGTGGCGCGGGGCCGGGCTTTTCGCGCTACAAGGTAGCTTGCTCCAATCCCTAACCGAAAAAAGTCCAGTAACAGTGACACAGTTGGCAATTGTGGTTAATTATCAAAAATATCAATTAAGACCAATCCTGGTTCTGTTTTTTGCCACTGCTTAAATTTGGCAATTTTCGCCCCACAACAACATTAAACTGACCTTTTTCCGCTGCTTTCTAATCGTTTAACTTCACAAATACCAAATATCACACACCATATCTATACCGCTGTTTATTTTTTTCCCTGTAACGCCTAGACATCCTTTTTTTCGGTACTTTTTATGCCGAAAATTGCCATTTTGAGAGGTCATTTTCAGAAATTAATGGAAAAAAGGTACCCGTCCCCGATTTTAACCTTTAAACCGCCCCAGGAGGATGCTCTAAATTGTCAATTATCGACCTATCTCCACGCTCAACAGCAAACGGACAACAGACACAGACAACAATAAGCCTATGCCCGAAAATGCCAATTTTCGACCTACAGAAACTTCATTTTTCTTACTTCGAAAAACTCAAAACCCCGAACAACGAACAACGAACTAATTCAGCTTATAATTCACCTGTTCTTCTTCCAGCGCTTCCAGTAATTCCTGTGATATCTTTACTTTTTGTCGCTTGCTTGGCATATGGAGCTTCACCTGGTCTTTCATTTCATAAACCACAAAATTCAGTTTATGATCGCCGCGATGACTTCTGAATAAATCCTTTAAGGCGGTGATTTTCTCATCCTTCAGGTCATTTATATCCAGCTGGATGGTAAGTTTCTTTGCATAACTATCCATAATATCATGAAGTAGCTGGAAACTGTTAAACTGAATTCTTGGGTCACTCTTTTTTCCGGTTTCTTTATTGGTCCAGCCTTCCTTAATAAAAGCTTTTATATGTACAAATGAATTCGGCACCAGAAAATGCCTGAATTTAAGATACTCTTCCCCAAACATCCTGAATTCATAAGTCTCCACATAATCTTCTACAAAAAACGTGGCCCATCCTTTGCCCATTTTTGAGGTACGGTGCTGCACATCACTAATGATCCCGCCAAAAGAAAGCTCCCTGTTAACGAACTTTTCCATCTCATTAAAGTCGGCTAAAGTACCATTGCAGAAATATTGCAGTTCCTTCTTAAAGTCATCCAGCGGGTGCCCCGAAATGTAGATCCCCACCACTTCTTTTTCCCTTCTCAGTTTTTCCATGGTACCCCACGGCTCACATGGCGGCACTGTTGGCTCAGGAATCTGCACATCGCTGGCTTCTCCAAAGAGGCTTACCTGCGAGGAGTTTTCATTTTCCTGGAATTTTGCAGCAAATTTTATCACTTTTTCCAGAAAAGTCATTCCGTCGCCTTCATCATGAAAATATTGTGCGCGATGGGTATCGTTAAATCCGTCAAAGCCACCGGCCAGAGCTAGATTTTCAAAAGCTTTTTTATTGGCTGCACGTAAATCTATTCGTTTGGCCATATCAAAAATGGAACGATAAGAACCTGCTTCAGTTTTACGATTTTCTACAATAGTAGCCACTGCGCCTGCACCAACTCCTTTAATGGCACCCATACCAAACCTTACGGCATTTTCTTTATTTACAGAGAACTTGTAATAAGATTCATTTACATCAGGCCCAAGCACATTTAGCTTCATACGCTTGCACTCTTCCATAAAGAAAGTAACCTGCTTAATATCATTCATATTATTAGAAAGCACCGCCGCCATATATTCCGCAGGATAATGCGCTTTTAAATAAGCAGTTTGGTAAGCGATCCAGGCATAACAGGTAGAGTGGGATTTGTTGAAGGCATAGGCCGCAAATGCTTCCCAGTCTTTCCAGATTTTCTCCAGCACTTCCCTGGGATGGCCTTTGGCCTCTCCCCCATCTAAAAACTTCGGTTTTAGCTGTTCCAGTAAAGCGAATATTTTTTTACCCATTGCCTTCCGCAGCATATCGGCATCACCTTTGGAAAATCCTGCCAGTTTCTGCGAAAGCAACATCACCTGCTCCTGATAAACTGTAATTCCGTAGGTTTCCTGCAGGTATTCTTCCATATCGGGCAAATCGTAGGCGATTTCCTCATTTCCGTGCTTACGAGCAATAAAACTTGGAATATACTCCATTGGCCCCGGCCGATACAAAGCGTTCATAGCAATAAGGTCGTCAAAAACCGTGGGTTTAAGATCTTTCATGTGCTTCTGCATTCCCGGTGATTCATATTGGAATATCCCAACCGTTTCCCCTCGCTGGAACAACTTGTAAGTTTCCTCATCATCCAGCGGAAAACTATCCGGATCTAAATCTATGTCATGACGGCCTTTTACAATTTTCACCGTGTCC
Source organism: Autumnicola edwardsiae (assembly GCF_031846505.1). Taxonomy (NCBI): domain Bacteria; kingdom Pseudomonadati; phylum Bacteroidota; class Flavobacteriia; order Flavobacteriales; family Flavobacteriaceae; genus Autumnicola; species Autumnicola edwardsiae. Next base: position 29,893 of record NZ_JAVRHP010000011.1, on the reverse strand, counting down.
TTTATTAAGGTCAGCGTTTTAAGTCCTAAAAAGTCCATTTTCAGCAAGCCGGCGCTTTCCACTACCGAGTTATCGAACTGAGTAACATATAAATCGGAATCTTTGGCCACAGAAACCGGCACATAATTGGTAATATCCCCCGGGGTGATAATTACCCCACAGGCATGGATACCGGTATTTCTCACCGATCCCTCGAGAATCCGCGCCTGATTAAGCGTTTGCGCCTCCAGATCGTCTCCTTCGGCTATATTGAGAAGTTCATTGATCTTCTCCATTTCTTCACTTCGGAATTTACTCTTCAGCGTCTTCTCATCTACTCCAAAAATCTTCCCAAGTTTCGTATTCGGAATAAGTTTGGCAATCCTGTCCGCATCCATCAGCGGCAAATCCAGCACTCGTGCCGTATCACGGATGGAAGATTTGGCGGCCATGGTTCCGTAGGTAATAATCTGCGCCACCTGGTTAGCTCCATACTTTTTGATCACATAATCCATTACGCGGCTTCGGCCTTCATCATCAAAATCAATATCAATATCGGGCATGCTCACACGATCCGGATTTAAGAAACGCTCAAACAGCAGGTCGTACTTAATAGGATCGATATTCGTAATTGCAAGGCAGTAGGCTACGGCACTTCCAGCGGCAGATCCACGGCCCGGCCCAACCGACACGTCCATATTACGTGCTTCCCGAATAAAGTCTTCCACAATAAGAAAATATCCCGGGTAACCCGTATTTTCAATTACCGAAAGCTCAAAATTCAGCCGTTCTTCAATTTCGGGAGTAAGATCTTCGTAACGTTTTTTCGCTCCTTCAAAGGTGATGTGCTTCAAATAGGCATTTTCGCCCCGCTTTCCGCCATCCACTTTATCTTCTTCAACTAAAAAAGCTTTGGGGATAGTAAACGCCGGTAAGAGTACATCCCGCGCCAGTTCAAACGGTTCAATTTTATCTACAATCTCCTGAACATTGGAAATAGCTGCGGGTAAATCCTTAAAGAGATTTTTCATCTCCTGAGCAGACTTAAAGTAATATTCCTGGTTTGGCAATCCATAGCGATAACCTCTGCCCCGTCCAATTGGTGTAGCCTGCTTTTCACCATCCTTCACACAAAGTAGAATATCGTGTGCATTGGCATCTTCCTGCTTCCAGTAATACGTGTTATTGGTTGCAACCATTTTTATATCGTGCATCCTGGCGAAGTCAGTTAAGACCGGATTTACCCTGTTCTCGTCTTCCTGGTTATGCCGCATGATCTCCATATAAAGATCATCCCCAAATTCTTCTTTCCACCAAAGCAAAGCTTCTTCTGCCTGTTTTTCTCCAACATTCAGCACTTTACTGGGAACTTCTCCATAAAGATTTCCGGTAAGTACCATCACGTCCTCTTTATATTTTTTAATGACTTCCTTATCTATCCGCGGCACGTAATAAAATCCCTGGGTATAGGCGATGGAAGACATTTTGGCAAGGTTGTGATATCCCTTTTTGTTCTTTGCGAGCATCACGATCTGGTAACCATTGTCTTTCCTGGATTTATCCAGGTGGTTTTCACAAACAAAGAACTCACAACCCACCACAGCCTTTAATTCTTTAGCCTCGACAGGCAAATTATTCTCCAGCGCTTCAGCATTCTTCGCTTTAATAGATTTATTATAGGCGCCCACCTCTTTTACAAAATGGAAAGCGCCCATCATATTGGCATGATCTGTTAAAGCGACCGCCGGCATATTTTCTTCTCCTGCCGCATTTACCAGGTCAGGAATACTAATGGTAGACTGTAAAACTGAAAACTGGGAATGGTTATGCAAATGTGCAAACGGTACTTCATCCAGTTTTTCGAGGTTCTCTTCAATTTCCTCGGTAGTAATTGCTTCGGACGGTTGTTCCTTCTGAAGCTGTTTCCTTATTTCTTCGGAAGCCTTTTTGAGGTTGATATGTTTTAACCCGATAAGTTGTATCGGCTGCGGATTAGCTTCTGAAAAATTTTCGAAATAATCTGCAGGAACGTCCAATTGTTCTTTGGTGAACATTCTTTTGCGTACCAGCTCAAGAAAACAACGGGTCGTTGCCTCCACATCGGCCGTGGCGTTATGGGCTTCAGCAAAAGGTTCGTCAAATAAATACTCGTGAAGTTCCGTAAGTGTAGGCAGTTTAAATTTACCGCCACGCCCACCGGGAATTTTACACATTCCGGCTGTAACCTCTGTACAGGTATCGAGAATTGGCAAATTTTGAAGTGAATTTTCCATCTGAACACGGAAAAATTCGGCTCCCATAATATTAACGTCAAAACCCACATTTTGACCAACCACAAATTTTGACTTATCAAGGGCCACCTGGAATTTTTCTAAAACCTCCTGTAAAGTAATGCCGTCTTGCGCGGCCAGTTCTGTAGAAATGCCGTGAATTTTCTCGGCGTCATATGGAATATTAAAACCTTCCGGCTTTACCAGGTAATCCTGACTTTCAACAAGATTCCCCATGTCATCATGCAGCTGCCAGGCAATCTGGATACAACGCGGCCAGTTATCTGAATCGGTTAAAGGAGCGTCCCAACGTTTTGGCAATCCGGTAGTTTCAGTATCAAAAATAAGGTACATGTGATTCGGTTTAATTTAGGCAGGCTACAGTCTGATGTAAAAAAAGCACTTCAGCTTTTGCCTGCAAAATTAAAGATAAATAGACTTCCGGTAAAAGAAAGTTTTTAAGAATTATCAACCATTTACAGCATAAAAAAAGCCTCACAAACAGTTACCGCTAGGTACTTATTTGTGAGGCCTGATACGAACATTTTAAACTACTACTACATCAGTCAACCTGTGTTCGCATCGTTTTTGTTATTTCAATTTTAATCAAATTGCTTCTCTAGGCTTTTCACCTCATTGAGCGTAGCCATAATAGCATTTTTTTGCTTCAACAAAATATTTCCGGTAGATGCCGGGATACTGGCATCCTTAAGTATTTCTTCATAGTCCTCAACAGCCGCTTTTTCCCCTCTTACAGCTTCTTCCAGCACAGCTTCCTCTTTATCTGAGGAGAGACTTGTTTTTAAGTTCATCCATGACCTGTGAGCGTCTCCTGCCAAACTGGAGCCTTTATCTGGTGATTCCCCAAAATTGACAATTTCCGACTTTAATTCATGACCAAAATCATATCGCTGCTGGGCTTTATCTTTAAAGAATGATTTTAGCTCCCTGTTGTTTACGTTTTCGGCAGCAAATTTAAACCCCTTCTCCGCATCATAATTCTTCTCAAGAAGTTCGTTTAATTTTTTTGCAACTTTTTCTGAATATTTCATACCTGATTTTCTTTATCTATTTACCCAAATATACACTCCTAAAACCTTGGTACCAACCTATTTAACAGGGTTTAGCACTAATTAACTGCTTTTAACAGCGGCCTGATTTTTTCGCGAAAAATTTTCCCAAAAATTCTAAATCCTTACTTCCAGAAAGGCATTCAATTTCACAGAACGTCCCTTTACAATTTTTAATTTCGTAAAAACTTGTAAATAAGAAAAATGTAGTATCTTTGCAGCCTTATTAATAACAGGGGTCGGGAACCCCACAAATTAATTTTTTATGCCTGTAAAAATAAGATTACAAAGACACGGTAAAAAAGGAAAGCCTTTTTACTGGATTATTGCCGCAGATTCGCGCGCAAAAAGGGACGGTAAATACCTTGACAAAATAGGTATTTATAACCCCAACACCAATCCTGCAACTATTGAATTAGATGTTGACGGTGCGGTAAAATGGTTGCAGAATGGAGCACAACCTACAGATACTGCCCGTGCTATCCTTTCTTACAAAGGTGCTTTGTTAAAGAAACATCTTGCTGTCGGCGTTCGAAAAGGCGCTTTGACCGAAGAGGAGGCTGAGAAGAAATTCCAGGCCTGGTTAGAGGAAAAAGAAGGTAAAATCGACGCTAAGAAAGAAAATTTAACCAAAGAACAGCAAGCAGCCAGAACTAAAGCTTTGGAAGCTGAAAAAGAAGTAAACGCTAAGCGTGAAGCTGAAGCTAAAGGCGCTGAAGAAGAAACTGCTACCGATGAGAATTATGAAGGTGCTGCAGTAACTGAAGGTAGCGAACCTGAAGCAAATGTTGAAAAAGAAGTTGACACTGAAACTGCTAAAGAAGCAGCGACAGAAGACAAAAAAGACGCTTAATTTAACATGCCGGCGATGACTAAAGAGGAGTGTTTCTATTTAGGAAAAATCGTTAGCAAATTTAGCTTTAAAGGGGAGGTGCTCATAAAACTGGACACCGATGAACCTGACTCTTACACAGAAATGGAATCGGTTTTCGTTGAGTATAACGAAAACCTGGTTCCATTTTTTATTGAAAAAAGTGCTCTTCATAAAAGCACCTTACTCCGTGCAAAATTTGAAGATATTAATACCGAAGATGACGCCGAAGATATTATAGGCTGTGAACTTTACCTCCCACTTACCATGCTGCCCGAGCTGGAAGATCATCAGTTTTATTTTCATGAAATTATAGGATTTAAGGTTATTGATGCACATCACGGCGATATTGGCGAGATAGCTTCTGTAAATGATGCTACTGCACAAGCCTTATTTGAGATTAAAAAGGATGGCAAAGAAATCCTTATTCCCATGAATGATGAATTCCTGGAAAAAGTGGATAAGAAAAACAAAACAATTTACCTTAACACCCCTGAAGGACTGGTGGATATTTATTTGTCTTAAAGTAAGGATTTCATATTCTTTATTTTTATTACTTATTGTCACTCTAGACGAATTAGAAGGGTCTAATTTTGAACGCCAAATAAAAAAATGCCGCTCCCTAATGGCAACGGCATCTTGTATTTTTGTAATATCAGGATTTAAGCAAGAATTTCTTCCCATCCAAAGGCTTCGGCAATAGCTTCATATACAATCTTACCTTTTACAATATTCAGCCCTTTAGACAGAGCCTCATCCTGAGAGCAGGCGGTTTTCCAACCCGCAGCCAGTTTTAACACGTAAGGTAATGTAACATTTGTTAGCGCAAGTGTGGAAGTATGGGGCACCGCTCCAGGCATATTTGCCACACAATAATGCACAATATCATCTATAATATAAACAGGATCTTCATGGCTTGTTGGACGTGAAGTTTCTATGCACCCGCCCTGATCTACAGCCACGTCTACAATAACAGTCCCAGGCTCCATCTCCTTAAGCATATTCCTGCTAATAAGCTTTGGTGCTTTTGCGCCCGTGTTTAAAACCGCTCCAATTATAAGGTCATGTGTCTTTATATGCTTTCTGATATTATATTCATTAGAGAACTCTGTAACTACGTGGCTGGGCATGATATTATTTACATGGCGCAAACGATCCACATTTACATCCATAATCGTCACCTGGGCTCCTAATCCTGCGGCCATTTTTGCCGCCTGTATACCAACCGTACCTGCACCAAGAACCAGTACCTTTCCGGGACGAACACCCGGAACCCCTCCCAGCAGTAAACCTTTTCCTTTAACGGGCTTTTCCAGGTACTTTGCCCCCTGCTGAATAGCCATTCTCCCGGCCACTTCAGACATTGGAGTAAGCAAAGGCAGAGCCCCCGAAGCATCCTGCACGGTCTCGTAGGCTATACAAACAGATTTATACTGAATCATAGCCTCGGTAAGCGCCCTGTTGGAAGCAAAATGAAAGTAGGTAAAAATCACCTGATCCTCCCTTATAAGAGAATACTCCTTTTCAATAGGCTCCTTTACCTTTACCACCATTTCGCTCTTCGCGTACAACTCTTCAATGGTAGGCAATAAAATTGCTCCTGAAGCAGCATAATCTTCATCTAAAAATCCGCTGTTGTCACCCGCAGTAGATTGCACAAAGACCTTGTGGCCAAGCTTAGTGAGTTCCAGAACACCTGCAGGAGTCATCCCCACCCGGCTTTCGTTGTTTTTAATTTCTTTAGGTACACCAATTTCCATAAATAGAGTATTTTTAACGCAAAATAAATTAAAAATATTCAACAACAGGGGGTGCAAGGTATTAATTCACTAATTTTTATTCCAATCGTAATTTTAAGAGGGGTTAAATGACAATATTCACTATTTTGCCCGGAACAACTATCACTTTTTTAGGGGGTGCATCAGACAAATAACTTTTTGCCCGCTCATCTGCAAGCACTGTCTTTTCAATCTCTTCTTTGCTCATATCAAGCGGCAGTTCCATGGTGAAACGCATTTTTCCATTAAAGGAAATTGGATAGTTTTTAGTACTTTCTACCAGGAATTTCTCTTCATACACCGGATATTCCGCGGTAACAATGGATTCTGAATAACCTAATTTCGACCATAATTCTTCAGCGATATGCGGCGCATAAGGCGCAATTAATATTGCTAAAGGTTCTAAAACTTCCCTGCTGTTGCAGTTTTGAGCAGAAAGCTCATTCACACAAATCATAAAAGTGGAAACCGAAGTATTAAAGCTAAAATTTTCTATATCCTCAGTCACTTTCTTAATAGTCTTATGCAAAGTTTTTAGCGAATCTTTGGATGCCGGCTCATCTGAAACAGAGAAACTGTTCTCCCCTCCTAAGGAGGGGTTAGGGGTGGAATGATACAACTTCCAAAGCTTTTTCAGGAAATTATGCACACCGGTAATTCCGGCGGTATTCCATGGTTTTGCCTGCTCTAACGGCCCAAGGAACATCTCGTACATCCTTAAAGTATCGGCACCATAATCTTCACAAATATCGTCCGGATTTACCACGTTACCCCATCTTTTAGACATCTTTTCTACCTCTCTGGCTGCAACAAAATTTTGCTTATCGCAATCTGTAATTTCAGAACCTTCAGAATCTAAATAAATTGCATTCTTTAGCTCTTCATCCCCTGATGATTTTAAAGCAGCTAAATTTAAATTATCACTCAAACCATCCAAGAACTGTAAATTAACTCTAGGATCGCTAAAGCCACTGTATTGAATATAAACAGAAGATTTTTCAAGTTTCAGACCAAAAGAATTTTTAATAATTTTTTCAAATTCTTTTTTCATGGATGTGAAATAAGATAAACCATTTATTTTCTCCTGTATAAACCTAACTCCTTTAGCTCTCAAATCGGCAGAAAAAAAGACGCTATTGGAGTTTTCTATCAAATCTGCTTTAACTTCATAATAATCATCTGGCGTATCCTTTTGGTTATCTAAATTTGAAACTAAAGTAATTTTTGCCCTATAAGGAATTGCACTCTGTCCCAAAATCATCCCTTGATTGATTAACTTTTTAAAAGGTTCCTCAACCGACAGGTATCCGCGATCTTTTAAAAATTTTGTCCAGAAACGGGAATACAGTAAATGCCCGGTGGCATGCTCACTTCCGCCTATATATAAATCTACACTTTCCCAATATTGCTGTGCTTCCTTAGAGACAAAAGCCTCTTCGTTATGCGGATCCATATATCTGAAAAGGTACCAGGAGCTTCCTGCCCAACCAGGCATAGTATTTAGTTCCAGCGGAAAAATGCTCTTTTCATCTATTTCGGCATTTGGAACCACCTTATTATTTTCTGTGTCCCATGCCCATTCAGTTGAATTACCCAAAGGCGGTTCCCCGGTTTCGGTTGGAAGGTATTTTTCAACTTCAGGCAACGTAAGCGGCAAATGTTCCGCAGAAATCATTTGCGGCATTCCGTTTACGTAATAAACAGGAAAAGGTTCTCCCCAGTATCTTTGTCTGCTAAAAACGGCGTCCCGAAGTCGGTAGTTTGTTTTTCCGTAGCCAAGACCCAATTTTTCCAGTTCCAGGATCGCTTTCTGAAGCGCCTCTTTATATTTAAGCCCGCTAAGGAAATCTGAATTTGCAATCACCGTTCCTTCCTTTCCGGAGAAAGCCTCTTCAGAAATATCAGCATTTTCAAAAATATTTTTTATTGGTAAGTAGAAATGTTTTGCAAAATCGTAATCCCGCTGGTCACCACAAGGCACAGCCATTACTGCTCCTGTCCCGTAACCCGCCAATACATAATCCCCAATCCAGATTGGCACAGGCTCTTTGGTAAAAGGATGCTCTGCATAAGCACCGGTAAAAACGCCGGTGATCGACTTAACATCGGCCATACGTTCACGTTCACTGCGCTTCGCGCTGGCCGCGATATACGCTTCAACTTCTTCTTTCTGCTCCGGAGTGGTGATTTTTTTTACCAGTTCATGCTCTGGCGCGAGGGTCATAAAAGTTACCCCAAAAATCGTATCGGGACGGGTCGTGAAAACACGAATCCCCCCAGCCCCCGAAGGGGGAGCTTTTTGAACTTTCTCACTAACATGAGGTTGCCCGGAAAGAGCGGTTTCAATTTTTTCCAGAACCGCATCAATGTCTCCAATTACTTCTTCATTTCTAAACCTCAGGACTTTGAATCCTTTGCTTTCAATTATTTTAGTTCGATTTTCATCTTCTTTAACCTGCAGATCATGAATTCCTCCATCAACTTCAAGGACCAATCGCTTTGACAGGCAAACAAAATCAACTATAAAATCATCAATAAGATGCTGTTGGCGGAACTTATACCCCAAACTTTTGTTACGCAGATGATTCCACAAAATTTTCTCGGCATCCGTAGGACTATTCCTGTTTTCCCTCGCCTTTTCGAGAAGTAAATGAGCATTATTGCCTCCAGTCATATATCCCCGTCGTGCTTTCTCTTCCCCTTCGGGGAAGGATAGGATGGGGAATTCAACCATCGCTCCCACAGATTTCCCAATCCAGTTTCGCTGACTTTCCTTTAAGCTCTCGGTCCAGTCGAGTTTATCAAGATCCTGAAGAAGGCGTTCTGCAAAAGCGGAAATGCGCATGCTCCATTGTGTCATTTTTTTCCGGACCACGGGATAGCCGCCACGTTCGGAAACTCCGTTTACAATTTCATCGTTCGCGAGTACTGTTCCCAGCTGCGGACACCAGTTTACTTCGGTTTCAGCTAAATAAGTAAGTCTGTATTTAAGTAGAATCTTCTGTTTTTCTTCAGAAGAAAAAGCATTCCATTCTTCCGCAGTAAAATCTTCAACATCATCATCACAGGCTGCTTTTACCCTTTTATTCCCTTCCGAAGCAAAAATTTCTTCAAGTTCTGAAATCGCTCGGGATTTATCCTGCTCATAATCGTACCAGGACTCAAAAAGCTGGATAAAAATCCACTGCGTCCATTTGTAATATTCGGGATCACTGGTGCGCACTTCCCTGCTCCAATCAAAAGAAAAACCAATCTTATCCAGCTGCTCGCGGTAACGTTTTATATTATTTTCTGTAGTAACCGCCGGGTGTTGCCCGGTTTGGATAGCATACTGCTCTGCCGGAAGCCCAAAACTGTCATATCCCTGTGGATGCAGAACATTAAAGCCCTTATGGCGCTTGTAACGCGCATAAATATCACTCGCAATATACCCCAGCGGATGCCCTACATGAAGGCCTGCCCCGGAAGGATAAGGAAACATATCCAACACGTAATAAGCCTCCCCCAGCCCCTCCGAAGGAGGGGAGCCAGGATTTTTAGCTTTAAAAGTTTGATTATCGGCCCAGTATTTTTGCCATTTGGCTTCAATTTCGTTGAAGTTGTAATTCATTTCTTCTCTTAACTATTGGTCATTGCGAACAATGAAATCACGCGGCAATCTAAGACTGCTTCCCGTTGTTCGCAGAGACGTTAATCACTAATTGCCTGCAAATTTACAATTTTATACTTGTTGGATTGCCCAATAGCAGAGAGATTCTTAAGCTTTCCTGGCTTCTTTTTCCATTGGCAGCACCAGCTCATAAAGCAACCGGTTAACGGGGGTCGAAATTTGCCATTTTTCACCTTCCTTTACAATATACCCATTGAAATTTTCCAATTCTGAAGGTTTACCATTCATAATATCCCGCTGCGTAGAAGCAGTTGTTCCTTTTGGCTGCTGCTCTGCAACCTTAAGTGCTTTTTCCACATGTTCCTGTGTTAAAGCGATGCCTTTTTTATTGGCAACGGCCAAAACTTCTTCGGCAGTTTTACGCATCATGTCCTTTAGGTAATCGCTTTTCAGAATTTTATCTATAGAAACCCTGGTGAGGCCTCCAATTGCACTTACCGTAGTGATATAAAGGAATTTCCTCCAGATTTCCAGCTGAATATCCTCCGGAATTTCACAATTCACCCCCGAACTATCAAAAATTTCCTTCAACTGAAGAATTCGCTCTGTTTTAGAATTATTCAGTTCCCCAAAAGTTACATGAGGCTCTATGGAAGGATGTTTTATCTTCCCGGGACCTTCTTTAAAAGCTATAATGCGGCATAATCCTCCTAAAACATTCTCTTTTGGAATTACCTCCATAAGTTTTTCAGCATTACTGGCACCATTTTGCAAAGGAAGTACCATCGTATTTTTGCCAATTATCGGCTTTATAGCTTCTGCAGCTTCAGATATCTGCCAGGATTTTACTCCGAGAATTACCAGGTCAGGAGTGGGAACTTCAGCTACATCATCGGTTGCCAATTTTGGTTTCACAGTAAAATTTCCGTTAATGCTCTCTACTTCAAGTCCGTTTTCCTTAATTGCTTCCAAGTGTTTTCCGCGGGCAATCATACTGACTTCATATCCGGCTTTTGACAACTTCCCTCCAAAATAACCTCCAACTCCTCCAATGCCATATATCAATATTTCCATAGCTGTTTTTTTCAAATTTAAGCTTCTTAGAATAAATCTAAAAGTTTGAACGTTTTAAAGAATCGGGAATCATTAACTTTCTTATTTTTACACAAAATTCTGAGTCCGCTGTATGAGCACATCTTTTGAAAGGTATCAAAAACGCCGACTGATTTCTTCCTACTTTTCTGTAGTAATCAGTATTTCCTTAGTACTTTTTTTGTTGGGAATTTTGGGCTTGCTGGTACTCAATACCAAAAAAGTAGCCGATCATTTTAAGGAACAGATCGCCATGACGGTTTATTTTAAAGATACTGCCAAAGAAGTTGAAATAGAGCAGCTAAAAAAGAGCCTGGCCATGGCAGATTATACGAAATCTACCACCTACGTTTCCAAAGAAGAAGCTGCGGAAGAACACAGCAAGGAAATTGGTGAGGATTTTATGGAGTTCCTGGGATATAACCCGCTTCAGAATTCTATTGATGTGTACATGAACGCCGATTTTGTTTCTTCGGAACAGGTAGATGAAATTGCTGCAGAGCTTACTGCGAAAAACTTTGTTGACGAAGTTATTTATGATCAACCCCTGATTGCTTTGCTTAACGAAAATGTGAAAAAGATAAGTTTCTGGGTGCTTGTAGTAAGCGGAATTTTCACTTTTATCGCAGTACTGCTAATTAACAGCAGTATAAGGTTGGCGGTTTACTCCAAACGCTTTATTATAAAAACCATGCAGATGGTGGGGGCTACGAAAGGTTTTATAAGAAGGCCGTTTATCTGGCAAAGTGTGAAATTGGGTATAATTGGAGCTATACTTGCACTTATAGGAATGGCCGCAGTCCTTTACTATCTGAATAAAAGTTTTGGTGAACTGAATTTACTGGGAGATGTAAAATTACTGGCTGCACTTTTTATAGGAATATTTTTAATGGGCGTAATCATCACCTGGATAAGCACATATATAGCCACCTCGCGGTTTCTTAATTTGAAGACGGATGAATTGTATTATTAAGTTAGAAGTTAGAAGTTAGAAGTTAGAAATTAGAAATTAGAAATTAGAAAAATGCCAATTTCGGAACTGAGAATACATTTCTAAAACGGAAACTATTAAAAGATATAAATATGTCACGTCGAGCGGTTCCGATAGCTACTGGAAAGAGACGTTTTGTTTTTAAGAGCATATTTGTATTAATTACAAAATTCTGAATAAGCGCAAAAAAATCACAATAAATGAGTAAAAAGAATAACACTTCACCCAAACAACAGACGTCTTTTATCTTCGGAAAGAAAAACTACACCATGATGTTTATAGGGCTGGGAGTAATAGCACTTGGATTTATTTTAATGGCCGGTGGCGGCAGTGAAGATCCAAATACATTTAATCCCGCCATTTACAATTTCCAAAGAATCCGTTTGGCCCCAACTCTAGTCCTTATAGGCTTTGCCATAGAGGTCTATGCTATCCTCTTGAACCCAAATCCTAAAAAAGCAGAATAAATTGGAAGCACTAGACGCTGCCATTCTTGGTATTATACAAGGATTAACTGAATTTCTTCCTGTTTCCTCCAGTGGTCATCTAGAATTGGGAAAAGCAATTTTAGGTGATACCAGTGTTCCTGAAGAATCATTATTATTTACCGTTGTACTGCATTTCGCTACTGCTTTAAGTACGTTAGTAGTTTTCAGAAAAGATGTGATGGATATCTTTAAAGGCCTGTTTAGGCTTGAATGGAATGATGAAGCAAAATTTTCACTTAAAATAATTATTTCGATGGTTCCCGCAGCACTTGTGGGACTATTTTTTGAAGAGCAGCTGGAAGTATTGTTTGGCGGTAACATCATGTTCGTAGGTTTTATGTTGCTCATCACTGCCCTCCTGCTATGGCTCGCAGATAAGGCTAAAAACACAGGAAAAAGTGTAAGCTACAGCAATTCCTTTGTAATTGGTGTATCCCAGGCCATTGCAATGCTGCCGGGAATTTCCAGAAGTGGAGCTACTATTTCCACTTCGGTTTTACTCGGAAATGACAAAACAAAAGCCGCAAGATTTTCTTTCCTGATGGTGGTTCCTTTGATCTTCGGAAAAATAGCCAAGGATTTACTAGATGGCAATATTGCAGCATCTACTACAGAAACCTCCATTCTTTTAATAGGTTTTATCACGGCTTTCCTGGCCGGACTTGTCGCCTGTACCTGGATGATTTCCCTGGTTCGAAAAAGCAAACTATCTTATTTTGCCATCTATTGTTTTGTTGTAGGACTTGTGGCAATTATCTTTGAATATGTGAATTAATTATCTTTGTACTATGGATGCAAAGACGAATCAAATAATTATCGATTACCTAAAGGCATATGATCCCAAAGAAATTGCTGTTTTTGGATCATATGCCCGCGGAGAAATGAATATCGCCAGCGATATTGATATTTTGTATTCCCTGAACAAAAAAATAACATTGTTTGACCTTGCCCAGATCAAGATAGATTTGGAAGAAAAATTAAATAGAAAAGTAGATTTTGTCTCCAAAAAAGGTCTAAAAGAATGGATTATCCCGTATGTGATGAAGGATTTAAAAGTTATTTATGAAAAATAGCTTTGGATATATTAAGGATATGTTGGAACATATTTCCTATATCGAGGAATTCTTGTTTGGGGTGACTGAAGAGGAGTTGAGTAGAAATAAAGAAAAAGAATTTGCTATTATCAGAAGTTTTGAAGTTATTGGAGAAGCTGGAAAAAAGGTAGATAAACACCTGAAACTAAAATATCCCGGTATTCCATGGAGAAAAATGGCAGGTTTTAGGGACATTCTTATCCATGACTATGACAGAGTAATAACTGAAATCCTCTGGATTACAGCAACAAAAGAACTACCGCCGCTTAAGGCGCAACTTCTTCAAATTCTTGAAGATGAAAAATAATTTATTTACCGCAGAAGATTTTAAAGAAGGACAAATTCTTTTATTCGATAAACCGCTGGGATGGACGTCGTTCCAACTGGTGAACAAGGTGCGATGGCTGATTAGAAAAAGCTGCGGAATAAAAAAAATCAAAGTTGGCCACGCGGGGACTTTAGATCCGCTTGCTTCAGGATTGCTGATCATCTGCACCGGAAAATTCACCAAGAGAATAATCGAACTCCAGGGCCAGGAAAAGGAATATACGGGAACCTTCACTTTAGGTTCTACCACACCTTCTTACGACCTTGAAACCGAAATCGACCAAACTTTCCCTACAGACCATATTTCTAAAGATGATCTTCAAAAAGCCACGGAAAAATTTAAAGGTGAAATAGAACAAATTCCGCCGGTTTTTTCAGCTTTAAAGAAAGACGGAAAGCGGCTTTATGAATATGCGAGAAAAGGCGAAGAAGTGAAAATACAATCCCGAAAAGTGAATATTAACGGATTTGAAGTGGAGACTAAAGATTTTCCGTTGGTAAATTTCAGGGTGGTTTGCAGCAAAGGAACATATATAAGATCCCTGGCGCAAGATTTTGGGCAGGAATTAAACAGCGGCGCGCATCTTTCAGCTTTAAAAAGAACGAGAATTGGCGGGTACAAAGTCGGAAAATCTCTGGATATTGAGTCTTTTGAAAAATTACTACCTTCCCGGGAGAATAAACCTGCATAAGTGCAGTTTTAATTACCTATGGATTTTTTCGATAAACATAAAGCCCTTATAATAACCTCGTTGATATTTGCCATTTTGTTACTGACGCTTTATAATTTCAACTTATCCAACAGCAATCAAAAGACGCGGGAATTTCTGGTAAACCTGGATCAATATAAAGCTGAAAGTGAACCCCAAGAAGAAACTGAAGCTGAGCCTGAAGAGACACAACAGCAGCAAAGTGAGCAGGTGCAGACCCACAGAGCATATAATGAAAATCGGGGAGCGCGGGAACAGAATTTCGATAATCAGTTAAACGAAATTTTTGAAAAGAACAGTGCTTCCAGAGAAGAAACTTCTGAAGCTGAAACCAACACTTCAAACGGCGATTTTAACGTAAATAGACCTAAAAGAAATCGCCCGAAAAGAAGATCTGACGGGAATAACAGCAGCGACAATATTTCTACACAAACCGGCGGGATAGACAATAGTTCGATAACTTATTCTTTAAGAGGAAGGACGGCGTTAGAGATTCCAAATCCCATTTACACCTGTGATAATGCCGGTAAAATTGTAGTGAATATTATGGTAAATGCTGAAGGTGTTGTGCAGGAGACGAGAATTAACAAGGCCAGTTCCACCTCATCTAACGCCTGCCTGGAGGAGATGGCTTTAGAATACGCCGCGGGAGCAAAATTTAGCAGGCTGCCCGGCAGAGATTCACAACCGGGAACCATAAGTTACCAATTTAAACCTTAAAACTATGCCTGAAATTTCACGATGCGGCTGGTGTGTTGGCGATCCTTTGTATGAAGCCTACCACGACCAGGAATGGGGAGTACCCGTTTTTGACGACAAAACTATCTTCGAGTTTTTGCTGCTGGAAACTTTTCAGGCCGGTCTTAGCTGGATCACTATTCTTCGGAAAAGGGAGAATTTTCGCTGTGCTTTTGATGACTTCAATTATAATAAAATTGCTCTATATTCTGAAGAGAAAATTCAGGAGCTTCTTCAGGATAAAGGAATTATCAGAAATAAATTAAAAGTTCGTTCTGCAGTAACTAATGCACAATTATTTATTCAAATTCAAAAGGAATATGGAAGTTTCAGTAACTACATATGGAGCTTTGTAGATGGCAAACCCGTCCAAAATGAAGTTAAAGATTATAGAAAAGCCCCTGCAACTACTGAAATTAGCGATAAATTGAGCAAAGATCTGAAAAAACTCGGATTCAAATTTGTTGGATCTACCGTGGTGTATGCGCATATGCAGGCCACCGGAATGGTAAACGATCATGAGGTTTCCTGTTTTAGATATAATGAAGTAAAGAAACTATAATTTTAGAAGAATGGTTTTCTGAATAAAAATTCTCACAATGATTATTCAATACATCAGCCTCCAAAAGGTCTCCTCTTTAAAATGCCAATTATCGGCCATATTGTTGCTTATTGCTTCTTTTTCTGCTGCTGCACAAGACAAAAAGATTGAGAAAGAAGACCGTATTTCCGAAGAAAAAATGCCGGAGCAGGCGATCCTTCTTTTTAATGCTGAAAAACCTAAAAATGCGCGAAGGCTACGGTTTTACTTTGAAACCGATGGCGAAAAAACCAGTTACGAAGCAAAATTTAAACATAAAGGCTATGATTACAGCGCCGAATTTGGAAACGATGGTAATCTGGAAGACATTGAAGTAGAGCTGAAGGAAAAGGAAATGCCGGAAAAAGCCCTTCAGAAGATTACAGATTACATAGAACAGGAAAACAACAGGCACAAAATTGAAAAAATACAGGCGCAATACCTTCCCAAGAAATCTCCTTCAGAAGTTTTCAGAAAAGCTTTAGATCCTGAAAAAAATGAGCCTGCAAATTATGAACTTATTGTTGCGGTCAAGAACAATGGAAAGCTGGAAAGGTTCGAAATGCTTTTTGACCATTCCGGAAATTTTGTTCAAAAAAGAGAAATTGTAAGAAATGAGTATGACTACCTCTTGTTTTAAACAGCTCCTGTTTTTGGCAATTTTCGTGTTCTTCTGCAATAAAGGCAAGGCGCAGGAAGATTTTACCGTATTACTTGAACCGGAATTCTCGTTAAATATCGATTCTCCAAACCGCTGGTCCTACAACTTTGGCCTTTCTAACCGGGACCTGATTTATGCAAACGAAGAATCAATATTTGAAGTAAGACACGTAGAAATCACCCATTTCTCCAGTTATGAAATTGGTTTTTACAGCAAAATAAGTCTGGGCTTTCGTTACCGTTTTAGAGAAGTTTTTAATGAAAACCTGGAAGACGAAAAAAGGTTTATCCAGCAATACGGACATTCCAGGAAATACAATGCCTTAAAGATCGCACACCGTGTACGCCTGGAAGAAAGGTTTAGGGAACATACCACCTTTAGGACGCGCTATGAATTTTCTGTGGAAATGCCTTTAAGCGGACTACGTGTAGATCAAAAAGAGTTTTTTCTCGTAGCCGATAGTGAAGCTTTATGGAGTATGGGCAAGTTTGAAAAACCTTCTTTTGAACATAGGATTGGTTTATCTATAGGTAACGATATTGGCAGAAAAACGAAAGCGATCCTTGGCCTGGAATTCAGATATACAGATTATACGAACCAACCTGAATCTGAACTTTTTATCCAAACCGGAATTTCGGTAAATCTTTAAATTACTTTAAGAACTTTAGAAATTCTTCCCTCGGGATTTCCTCTGCTCCCTGGCTGGCGAGATGTTTTGTATAGACCTGGCAATCGATAAGTTTAACTCCCGCGGCACCAAGTTTTCTTACCAAATGGATAAACCCAAATTTTGAGGCATTGCTCTTCCTGGTAAACATACTTTCCCCGCAGAACACTTGTTTTTCCTTCAGGTAAATACCGTACAAACCTCCTACCAATGCATCATCCTCCCAGACTTCCACAGAAATTGTAAATCCCAGTTGATGCAGTCTTAGATAAGCTTCCTTCATCTCTTCTGTAAGCCACGTCCCAAATTGGCCTTTTCGTTCTACCGAAGCACAATTCTGAAGAACTTCAGCAAAAGCCTTATTATACGACACCTGATAATTGCCTTTTTTGAGCACCTGCCTCATACTCTTTGAGACCTTCAGCTTTTTAGGAAAAAGCACCATTCTTGGATCAGGACTCCACCAAAGTACAGGCTGGGTAGCATCGTACCAGGGAAAAATACCTCGATTATAAGCATCAATAAGCCGCTTTACAGACAAATCCCCGCCAATAGCAAGCAAACCGTCTTTACTGGCAAACTCTACAGGAGGAAAATCTTCATTTTTCCTGATAATATACATTCAGCAGTTTAAATTAATTTGAATTTATTCAGAAATAGAAGAGGCTGTCCAAAAATGGCAATTATCGTCCTACTGAATTATTTTTCAGTAATATGATAGTTATCTTTAGACAGCCTCCTGATTTTTTTTTAATAAAATCGCTTAGAAAGGCAAATCATCATAATCTTCGTCATTAAGATCGTTTGCCGGTTCAAAGTTATCTGGTGGCGGCACATTTTGTTCTCCCGGAGTATTGCCTGCTGCAAGATTTTCTATTCTCCAGCCCTGGATAGAATTAAAATATTTTGTCTCTCCCTGAGGACTTACCCATTCGCGACCGCGTAAGTTGATCCCGATTTTCACAGGCTGCCCAACTTTGTAGCTATCGAGTAAATCTGTTTTATCCTGAACAAATTCCACCATAATATGCTGCGGATATTGCTCTTCTGTAGTAACCACGACTTCCCTTTTTCTGAATCCGTTATTTCCGAAGGTTTTCGTATCACCAATTAATTTAATTTTTCCTTGTACTTCCATTTCTTCTATTTTGCTAATAATAATTTCCAGGCATCTTCTGGTTGATCTTCATCAATCAACAGCTGTGCCTGCCTATGAATTTCCTTTATGTCTCCTTTTAATACGATTCTGGCAGTTTTTGGATATTGTTCCAGGTAATCTTTAATTTCTTCTTCGGAAGGCAAAGCTTCCACATTACCCAGTTTCCCGAGGTCGTTACCTGTTAGAACCATGCTGTTCCTTATTTCTTCCGGAAAAGCATCAACACCAATTCCAACTGTTCTAAGCGGCTTTTTTACCTCAAACAAACCTGCATTTGCGCGGGAATACCAGTTCCCTCCCATTCTTGCGACCTGGTCTATCTTCTGAGGATCTATACCTCCTTTATCATCCAGAATTTCTTCTTTTATGTGCAGCTTCAGTACTTCACAAATTACCAGGTTCCCGGCCCCTCCCTCACTACCAAGTTCTACAACTTCATTGACCTTGCACTCCATTTGAACGGGAGATTCCGCTACGCGAAAAGGTTTTACAAGATCTGACTTCAGCATAGTAAGACCGGCTTTTTCAAATTCATTTACACCCTCACCATATTCTGTACTGGAAAGGGACATTTGCTGCACAATATTGTAATTTACAATATTTATTACCACCTCCATTGTTGCTTTTACGTTTGTAAAAGTATGCTTAACCGTGTTATCCCTTCCTCTTCGAGAGGGTGAAAAAACGAGGATTGGAGGATTGGTGCTAAAAATATTAAAATAGCTGAAAGGCGATAAATTAGGCCTTCCTTCGGCATCTACTGTGCTGGCAAAAGCAATAGGCCTGGGCCCCACCGCTCCCTGTAGATACTGGTGCAGCTCGCCTGTAGTAACCTCTTTAGGTGCTATACTTAACATTTTTTACTTTTCCACAAAGGTAACGAAACAGCTAAGGAATGAAAAGAACGGGCACACAATAATATTCTTTTAAAAACGCTTATCTTTAAAACGCATTAAACGTTGATGTCTTTCATGAATTTTACAGATGAGCGAAATTTTAGCCGCTGGTTTATTATTATTTCCTGTCTTGTTGTTGTAAGCCTGGTCCTTTGGAACACCACTATTTTTTTCCAGCGGCTTAAAGAAGACGAACGTTCAAAAATGAGCATTTGGGCGCATGCCCTGCAGGATTTTGAGAAAATGAATCCCAATGAGGATGCAGCGCTTATTCTTGAAATCCTGAACAATAACACCACCATTCCCATTATCCATACCAATGGCAAAGGAAAAATAGATTATACCACCAATATAAATCCTAAAATACTGGACGACGAGGAACGTCTAAACGACCTGCTCCTCCAGATGATGGAGGAGAATGAACCTATAATTATTAATCTTGGAGAAGGCCAGGATCAATACATTTACTACGGAAATTCGCCTACACTGAATAAACTAAAATACTATCCCGTTGGCCTCACCCTTATAGGGTTCCTATTTATAGGTGTTGTTTATTTTTTCTACACCACCACTAAATCTAGTGAACAGAATAAACTATGGGCGGGAATGGCGAAGGAAACGGCCCACCAAATAGGTACTCCCCTCTCATCCCTTATAGGCTGGACAGAAATCCTGAAAGATGAAAACGTCAACAAAGATTACATTACAGAAATAGAAAAGGATGTAGACCGTCTCAAAACAATTACAGAACGTTTTTCTAAAATAGGCTCTGCGCCTTTGCTGAAAATCACAGATGTGGTTACAGCTACCCGCGAAAGTTTTGATTACCTCCAGGTTAGAAGCTCCAATCTTATCGACTTCTCCATAAACACACCCAAAAAAGTTATTGAAGTGGAGTTGAACCAGCAATTGTATAGCTGGACCATAGAAAATCTTGTAAAAAATGCCATAGACGCCATGCGCGGTAAAGGAAAACTGAATATTGAAATTAAGGAAGAACCTAAATGGGTGTGTATTTTCATAAAAGACACCGGTAAGGGAATAGAGAAAAGCAAATTCAAAACAATTTTTGAACCGGGACAGACTTCCAAGAAACGCGGATGGGGATTAGGTTTATCTCTTGCCAAGCGGATCATTGAGGAATATCATAAAGGCAAAATAAAAGTCCTGCAAAGTGAACTGAATAAAGGCACCACTTTTAAAATTTCACTTAGGAAAATCTAAAACTTTTCCAGAATATCACGGAGTTCATTGGGAATACGGAAGGTTTTATTTTCGCCGAAATCGTAGCACACCACCACATCTTCACCTTCAGCACAAATTTTGCCGTCCTCGTTCAGGATTAAATGCTTAAGGCTAAAACTGGAATTTTTCATATAGCCCAATTTTGTTTTAACTACAGCTGTGCCAGGGTAGTAAAGCGATTTTTTAAAATCGCAGTGCTTTGAGACCAGCATGGTGCCACGACTGGTGCTATTGTAATTCTTATAGATCACGGTGGCTTCCCAAAAATTTACCCGCCCGGACTGCAGGAAGCGCATAGAAGCGCATAAAGGAAACGTTGTTTACATGCTGATAAAGATCCAGATCACTCCAGTCTATACGTATTTCCAGGCTAAGTTTGTAATCTGATAAATCGACTAAAGCACCACATTTTCTTTAATAGCATCTGCCAGTTCCTGAAACTCCTCTTCAGTCATTTCCTGGTTCCTGGAAAAATCCATGTCCTGCATACTATTTAACGGAATAAGATGAACGTGTACATGCGGCACTTCAAGCCCAACCACAGCCATTCCCACTCTTTTACAGGAGACGGTCTTTTCCAGCCCAAGCGCCACTTTACGTGTAAAGCGCAGTAATTCCTGGTACATTTCTTCTTCAAGCTCAAAGAGTTTATCTACTTCTTTTTTAGGTATACAGAGGGTATGGCCTTTTGCATTTGGTCTTACATCCAGAAAAGCCAGAAACTGACTATTTTCGGCTACTTTGTAAGCAGGAACCTCACCTTTTACTATCTTGGTAAATAAACTGGCCATAACTTTGATTTTTTATCTGTTAGTTCCTATAAAATTAAAAATCCTTTCCGAAATTCTTAGTTAAAGAACATGAAAAGGATTTTTCTTTTTCGGTGGGATTTTAACTATTCCCGCCATATTTCAAGAATATCAAATTTCATAGTACCGTTGGGAACCTGAATTTCTGCTGTGTCTCCTACTTTTTTTCCAAGAAGGCCTTTTCCTATAGGAGAATCTACAGAAATTTTACCAGATTTTAAGTCGGCCTCGCTTTGTGCCACCAGCTTGTACTTCATCTCGGTACCATTTGTCTGATTTTTTATTTTTACGTAAGAATGTACCAAAGCTTTAGACGTATCCAGTTGAGATTCGTCTATAACCCTGGCATTAGCTACAATTTCTTCCATTTTTGAGATTTTCATCTCCAGCAATCCCTGTGCTTCCTTGGCCGCATCATATTCTGCGTTTTCACTTAGATCTCCTTTATCCCTGGCTTCTGCTATGGCTTCTGAAGCTTTTGGACGCTCAACGTCCCTTAACTGGTTAAGCTCATCTCTCAATTTTTTGAGCCCTTCTGCTGTATAATAAGATACTTTGCTCATAACTTATACGTTTATATCTACATTTGAGGTTTTTAAAGCCTCGTTTAATTTTTAAAATTTAAATAGTATAATGATGTTTTTGTTTTTATTTCCCGGAAGGGCGGGAATAAACGGTTTTACAAATTATGCTGCCGTTTTAAACTATGGCTTCATTATATAATAGAAAAAATCCCATTTTTAGGCGGGATTTCTATACTAACAAATGTAAGGAATATAAAGCTTCAATACAATTATATTATTTTTGCTTGTTGAAGACCTTTTTCTTCGGAAATTAATTTTTTCCAGCAGAAAAAACTTTGACTGAAATTAAGATGACATGATAAAAAAGGCAATTATCGGCATATTTAGTATTATATTACTCACAGGCTGTACATCTGATGATGATGAATACCGGAATAATCCAAATTTGATCAATTTAAATTTCCGCATTCAGCTAAATCTGGATTTACCCGAGTATAATAGTCTTCAATTCCCTGGAAATAGCTACACGACCTACAGCAACGGGATAAAAGGGATTGTGATCTATAATATCAACAACACGCAATACACCGCTTTTGAACTGAGTGATCCAAATCACCCGCCAAGCAACTGTTCTGCAATGGTAGTAGAAGGGATTACGGCAAAATGCCCTTGCGAAGATGGTAACGAATACAATCTTGTGACCGGCGAAATGACCAATGGAACAGGACAATATCCCATGAAACCCTACATAATAGAGCGCCGCGGAAGCTTTATTGAAGTTTATAATTAACCGGCTATACGCAGAAAAAATTGATTACTTTTAGGTAAAGCAAAATTATGATGGAGAATAAGGAGCTGAAGAAAGAGTTATTGAAGAAGGTATCAGCGGCTGATGACCTGTTACTAATAAAAATTCAATCTATTATAGAAGCTTACGAAGACGACGAAATCGTTGCCTGTACTATAGAAGGGAAATCCCTGGATAAAAATGGCTATAGAAATGAGGTAGAACGATCTTTAAAGGAATCAAAAGCCGGAAATACTTTGACAACAGATGAATTAAAAATAGAATTTGAGGATTGGAAAAAATCATTTGGTCCAGAGTAGCAACTAATGATCTCTCTCAAATCTGGCTCTTTTATGCTCATAAAAACTTGAAAGCGGCAGAGAGAATAGTTGAAGAGATTATAGCGTTAGCAGAAAAACTTAAATACCCTGAACAATACCAGGAGGACGAAATTCTGGGAAAGCCCTACCGCAGAATGATCCATAAACATTTTAAAATTGTCTATTTAAAGTTCAATCACCAAATTCTTATAACCAATATTTTTGATACCAGACAAAATCCTGCCAAATTAAAATAGAAGCCATTCTGGTTCATTACAAAAATCCCGAAAGCCGAAGATTTTCAGCTTTCGGGAGAAAATAAAGGTTAGATTAGAATTTAAGTGTTAATCCGGCTAAAAAGTTTGTTGTTGCCTGTGGGTAATATCCTGCGCCATCTAAAGTCTCCACACCTGTTGCAAAGTCTGGGTTTTCGACATCGTATGTGAAGTAATAGCCATTGGAAACATATTTTTCATTAAAAATGTTGTTCACCAGCCCTGTAACCACGATTTCTTCAAAAAGTGGCACATTCCTCCAGGTATACTGAACATTAAAGTCGTTGATAAAATAGCTGTTCAACTCAGAGTTCTCAGCTTCAATGTTGCTCATATACTGCTCGCCTACAAATTTTGAAAGCAATTTAAGCTCCAGGCCTTCTACAGGAGTATAGCCTATGATATTCCCCGCGACAATTTCCGGAGAAAAAGAAATATCGGTATCGCCAAATTCTACCAGCTCCCCATTTAAAGTAGACACAAAATCCACATTTTTATTTCGGCTAATTGCAATATTTGGTCTTACATTAATTTGATCTGAAATTCGAATTGTGGCATCCACTTCCAGGCCTAAACGGTAACTGTTCCCACTGTTCTCTCGTACAAATGCACCCACATCGTCTATACCACCGGTCAAGACCAGCTGGTTTTGATAATCCATAAGGTACAGGTTAGAATTAATCTGAATATTTGGCGTATTGTACCTCCAGCCCAATTCATAATCATTTAATTCTTCATGCTCTGGATCGCCATTTTCGTAATCACTTCTTTGCGGCTCGCGGTTTGCCCTTCCGTAGGAAAAATAAAACTGGTTGGCTGGATTTAGCTCGTAAGTTAAACCCGTTTTTGGATTGAAAAAGGTAAACGAATCGTCTACGTTAAATTGTTGGCCATCGTCCAGAACACCTTCTGTTTCATAATTTATGGTACGCAATTGCATATCTATATAAGCCGCTAATTTTTCGGTAATTGCAAAGTTTGCCTTTCCATAGATATTGAAATCGGTCTTTGTCCCCGTATTTTCATAGTACGGTTCGTAAGGATCGTTGTTTTGTGCAAACCTGGAATAGATCACTTCTCCAAAATGGTCGCCAATATATTTGTTCCAGCCTCCACCCAGCACAACGTCAAAGGCTTCTTCTTCATAATTTAAACTAAAAGTAGTTCCGAAGAAATCATTATCCAGCCATTTTCTTCCGACGAGGTCTGATGTGGTTACTTCTTCCCCTTCAGCAATAAAAGGCTGCAGCCCGAATTCGGTTAGTGCAGCATCTTCCTCAAATTCTTCATAATAACCTCTTCCGTAGGTATAGTGAAGGGCGAGATTAGAAGACCAGCGCTGGTTATATTCCTCATTCCACAGCAATTGATAATGATCCTGTTTATAATTGTCTGTCTGGTTCTCATAAAACTGTTCCCTGCCCTCTTCATCTTCATAACTTCCCGCAGGATTGTAAGTACGGTCTTCTCTTAAAGTAGCAGCATCTATACCATTCCAGGCGTGATATGTAGATTCACTACCACCAAAAGTTATTGCTTTAACGAGGGTATTATCATCTACATAAGTTCCCTGAAGAAAGTAGGATTTCAGATCGGTATCCGCTCTGTCTATATAGCCATCACTTCTAATTTTTGAGGCTCGGCCTGCAAAAGCCCAATGCCCGTCCATCAATCCAGTGGTGAACTCCAAGGTGTGCTTAAAGGTATTGTAAGAACCAACACTGTTTGCCAGCTCTGCGGAAGCTTCTTCTTTATAACCATCTGTGAGGATGTTTAAACTGGCACCAAACGCACCGGCACCATTAGTGGAAGTTCCAACCCCGCGTTGTAACTGAAGATTTTCTACTGAAGAAGCAAAATCTCCCATGTTAACCCAGAATACGCCCTGACTTTCAGCATCGTTTACAGGAATACCATTGATGGTTACATTTACCCTGGTGGCATCGCTACCTCTTACCCGAAGCCCGGTATATCCTATCCCGGCACCAGCATCTGAAGTGGTCACCACATTGGGCATGTAATTCATGAGCGCAGGAATATCCTGCCCCAGGTTTCGATCCTGGATTTCCTCGTTCGAGAGGTTGCTGTAGCTAATAGGCGATTGGGCATTTACTCTTACTGAAGAAAGAAAAACCTCATCGAGAACCTCTTCTGCCGTGCTCATGTCCACATTCAGGACTTTGTCCTGGTTAAGGTCTACCTTTACCCGCTTCCTGTTTCCGAAGGAAAAGAGAATGGTGTAATTCCCCTCCTGCAAGGTGAGGGAATACGATCCACTTTCATCGGTTTGGGTACCATTACCGGTGCCGGTTGCAAAAACACTAACTCCTTCCAAAGGTGTTTCTCCTTCGGTTACAGTTCCCTGTAAAGTGTAATTTTGAGAAAAAGCCTGCATTGAAAAGAAAAGCAAGCTCAGGAAAAATAATACGTTTTTCATCCGTAATAAAAATTTTTACGAATAAAAGGGGCGATTATTCCTTGATTAATAATTGGTTAAAAAAATAAATCCTGAAGTTGCCTTTCGATTTTTGGCATTTTCAGGAGTACGCTATACACTGCGCAATTTCTTGCACTTTTCCCTTGGCAGCATTACCCGCCCAGGTTCATTGGGTATAATCTCAGCCCCCGTTTTGGCGGCACCCCTTTGAGATTTGTGGCAAATGTAAACAGGTTTTTTCAATAACCAATAATTTATTTCGTTTGATTTTAATAATGTAATTTTAGCACAAAGAAAGGCCCATGCGCAACACCAGACGATCCATAACCTTTAAGGTAGTCGCCGGATATCTTATTTTAGCCCTGCTTGCCGGGGCTGCCACCTGGTTTGTCTATACACAGGTTCTTGCCTATACCAATCTCACTCAATACAATAACAGCAACAACAAACAGCTTTTTATGGTGAGTGAGATCACCACCGATCTCTATGAAACTGAAAATATTAGTCGACGGCTAATACAGACGGGAAACGAAGAAGATGTAGAAATTTACAGTGCACAAATTGACAGCATAAGGGAAAATATACAATTGCTGAAAGAGCGATATTCTGATTCTTTAATGCAAACCGGGCTGGACAGCATAGGTAAATTACTAACGCAAAAGACCGAAAACCTTCAGGAGCTACTGGAACTTAGAAAACAGGACAGGAACACCAATTACTATTCGCAGGTCCTACAGGAACTAAGAAGAGTGGACGAATCTTTTGCTGAAGATGATTATGAAAGGCGGTTCAATAATTTAGAGCCGCACCAGCGGAATGTTCTTATAAGCTGGCTGGAATACGCCAAAGAAGATAATGCCGAAACACTTACAAACAGGACGGCAGACTCTTTGGTAAATTCGGTAAAACGTGTGCTGAGCGAGCTGGAATATGCAAACAGGCAATTCAGGAAAACTGTGCTGGAAAAAGAAGATCAGTTATTAGACAACGATTTGATACTGAACCAGCAATTGCGGAGCTTGCTTTCTAAAATAGAACAGGAAGAGCGGGAAGCTTCCATAGCACGTGCAGAGAATTCTCAGGCAATGTTGGAAAGCACTTCCAAGATTATTTTCTTTGCAGGAAGTATAAGTGTTATTATCATCCTGATCTTTCTGATCCTGATCTTAAAAGATATTTCCCGAAGCCAGAAGTACCGGATGCAACTGGAAGAAGCCAAGACCTTTGCTGAAACTCTTTTAAAAAGGAGAGAGCAATTTATGGCTGCGATTACCCACGATTTGCGTTCGCCACTTACTACCGTAATAGGATATTCTGACCTGATGAAGAAAACAGGACTCGACGGCAAACGGAGCCGATACCTCGAACAGATAAGAAAATCATCAGATTTTATTCTTCACCTGGTAAATGATCTTCTGGATCTCTCTAAGCTGGAGGCAGGGAAAATGCTGGCGGAAAGCCTGCCTTTTAATCCGAAGAGTCTTATTGAGGATACTGTAAATAATAATATTCCTGCCGAAACAAAGGAAGAGGTTAAGGTAATCGTAGAAGCTTCAGAAAATACAGATATTGATGTACTTAGCGATCCTTTCCGGATTAAACAAATTATCGCAAACCTGGTTACCAATGCCTATAAATTCACAGAGCGGGGTGAAGTTCGTGTAACCGCAAATATTATCAAAAAAGGAGACTATTGGCTGGTGATCTCTGTAAAGGACACAGGAATAGGAATTTCAGAAGAAAAGCAGGAAGAAATTTTTGAAGAGTTTTCCCAGGAAAATAGCAAAATCGAGAAACAATATGGAGGCACAGGCCTGGGGCTAACGATTACCAAAAGTCTCTCGCAATTGTTAAAAGGAGACATTGTATTAAAAAGTAAGCCCGGTGAGGGAAGTGAATTTATAGTATCCATTCCCGTAACTAAAGTCGCCGTAAAAGGAAAAAAGGAAAATTCACAACCTGAAATTGAGCCTGAAAACGTAAATTTAAGCGGCAAAAAAGCTTTGGTAGCCGACGACGAAAATTCTCAACTGGCCTTAACAAGTGAGCTTGTGAAATCAATCGGTTTTTCATGTGAGACCAGCGTTAATGGAAAACAGGCCCTGCAAAAATTAAAAGCTGATCAATTCGATCTCGTATTAACCGATATTCAGATGCCGATAATGGATGGCTTTGATCTGATAAAGGCGATAAGGAACGATCTGCAAATTAAGGATATCCCGGTGATTGCCCTCTCCGGTCGCAGGGAAATTCCTTCGGAAACTTATCGTGAGGCAGGATTTAATAAAAACCTTTTAAAACCATACCAACCAGCAGATCTACTCCGCACCATTGCTGAAATTTTTCGAGTGGAGATCCAGGAAAAAAAGCACAAAAAGCAACAACAAAAGAGTGTCACCACGGCATATGATCTGGAAGAAATCTACCTCTTTTCCGGTGGTGATGATGAGGCCATGGAAGTTATTTTAAAAGCATTTCTGGATAGCTCAAAAGAAAATGTAACAGCCCTTAAAGATGCTGGAATAAAGAAGGATACGGAGACTATGGGGAAAATTGCGCATAAAATGCTCCCTATGTTAAAACAGATGAAAGCCGTTCACGTAATACCGGCACTGGAAAAACTTGAAAGACAACAGGAAGTATCAGACAGGGAAATTACCAAAACAATAAAGGAACTAATGCAGTTAATGAAGAATCTAAAGACCGAAGTTACAGCTTGATCCCATACTGTTTTAGCTTATTGTATAAGGTTTTGCGATCTATAGACAACATTCTAGCCGCCTTACTCTTATTACCTCCAGATTTTTCCAGGGCATCAAGAATAAGTTGCTCTTCATTTTTATTCCTGAACAGACTGTAATCATCTTCAGATTTCTCTGCAGTAGAAATCTCATGTGGTAAAACTCTTAAAGGAATCAAATCCTCCTGCGTCAATAGCACCGCCCTTTTTACCATATTTTTTAGCTCCCTCAGATTTCCCGGCCAACTATAATTTTTAAAAGCTTCTACTGCTTCATCACTAAAACCTACTACATTTTTTTCCAGCTCGGCATTGGCTTCATCGAGAAAATGTTCTGCAAAAATTATTAAATCGTCTGTACGCTCTTTTAAGGACGGTACCTGTATGGAAAATTCATTTAGACGGTGATACAGATCTTCTCTAAAATCCCCCTCTTTTACAGCCTGGGCGAGATCTTCATTGGTTGCGGTCACCACCCTTATGTCTACTTCAATCTCGTTGTTGCTGCCTACAGGTTTTATCCTTCTTTCCTGAAGTGCCCGTAGCAGCTGCACTTGCAATTCATAACTCAGGTTACCTATTTCATCAAGAAATAGTGTACCGCCGTTGGCTGCCTGGAAATGCCCTGTTTTATCGTTTATGGCCCCGGTAAAGGAACCTTTTAAGTGCCCAAAGAATTCACTTGAAGCTATTTCTTTTGGAATTGCCCCACAATCTACAGCAATAAAAGGCGCACCTTTTCTTTTACTCTGGTTGTGGATACTCTTCGCCACCTGCTCTTTTCCGGTTCCACTCTCTCCCATTATAAGAACAGACATATTAGTGGGTGCCACCAACTCGATATAGTCGTTAAGTTTTTTTGACGCATCGCTCACGCCTGTTATAAAACTGCTGCTTCCGGACGAAGTATTTTTCTTTTTCTTTTCTGTTGTTCGGGAAGGTTCTTCCTGTTGGACAGACTGAACGGAATTATGGTCGAGGGCATTCTTTATAGTTTGTAGTATGGATTCAGGCCTGAAAGGCTTCGATACATAGTCAAAAGCTCCAAACTTCATGGCTTGCACTGCCATACTAATTTCGGCATAACTAGTCATTACAATAACCTCCGTCTCTTTGTTTGCAGATTTTGCTTCTTTTAATATGTCTAACCCGCTATCATCCGGAAGACGAACATCTGTAAGCACCATATCAAACTTAATGGAAGAAATCTTTTTATAAGCCTCTGTTGCAGAAAAGGCCAGTTCTACATTATAGTTCCTTTTAACCAAAAAAGTTTTTAGCATCGTTCCAAATGCCACGTCGTCTTCTACCAGGAGAATTTTTGCCATAATCGTGTCGAAAGTATATCCACAAAGTTAACAATCTTTGGTTCATTAGATTTTAAAATCAGATATAAAAAAAGAGGCCTCGTTGAAGGCCTCTTTCTTACAATTGTAAATTATATTATAACTTATAATTGTTAATATCCATTTGACGAATGAATGGGAAAATATTCCTCTCACAATTCACCTAAAAACAAAAAAAGAAGTATTCCTGGCGTTAGTTGTTAGTATTGGTTTTCGGTTAATCCGAAAAGAACACTTCTTTTCCTCATCTGTTGGGGTTACAACATGTAGCTGCTTATTATTCTCTGTTCATTCGTTGCTGAAAGAGTTGGCTTCTCTTAAATTCCAGCATTTATTTCTGTACTAATTTATTCTAGCCCTGTTTTTCTTCTTTTTCTTCCATCCAGTTACCGTCTGCATCAGCTACGACACTCTGGGATTCTCCGTCAA